>JBEANV010000609.1:0-2899 GCA_041165285.1 Pseudomonadota bacterium
GCGCCGGGCGGCGCGGCGGACGGGGCGTTGACCCGCGAAGTGCGGCTGATCCACCCATGACAAGCCCCCGCCCCCCCCAGCGCGGCGCCGCCCTGCTCACCGCGATGGTCATCGTCACGGTCGTGGCCACGCTCGCCTCCGGCATGGTCTGGCAGCAGTGGCGCGCGCTGCAGGTCGAAGCGGCCGAGCGGGCGCAGACCCAATCGGAATGGGTGCTGCAGGGCGCCCTCGACTGGACCCGCATGATCCTGCGCGAGGACGCCCGCGAAGGCGGCGCCGACCACCTCGGCGAGCCCTGGGCCGCGCCGCTGGCCGAGGCGCGGCTGTCCACCTTCCTGGCCGCCGACACGGCGATGGCGGAAAACGCACCGGACGCCTTCCTCTCCGGCCGCATCGAGGACGCCCAGTCACGCTACAACCTGCGCAACCTCATCCAGCAGGGCAAGGTCAGCCGCAGCGAGCTGCAGACGCTGGAGCGGCTGTGCGGTTTCCTCGGCCTCGGCGGCGACGTCGCCCCGCGGCTGGCCGAAGCACTGCGCCGCGCCACACCGGGCAGCGCCACCGAGGCGCCCTCGGACACCAGCGCCGCCGCCGCCATCCTGCCGCTGATGCCCCCCTCGGTGGAAGATCTCGGCTGGCTGGGGCTGGACGCCACCGCCGTCCGGCGGCTGAAGGCCTACGTTGTGCTGCTGCCGCGCGAAACGCCCGTCAACCTGAACACGGCGCCCAAGGAGGTCATCGCCGCAGTGCTGCCAGGGATCGACCTGGCCAGTGCCGAGCGGCTGGTGCAGTCGCGGCTACGCGAGCACCTGAAAAGCCCGGCCGATGCCAAGGCCGTGCTGGGCGAGCGTGCATTGACCGACGCACGGCGGGTGAGCGTCAACTCGAACTACTTCATCGTCTACGGTGCGCTGCGGCTGGACCAGGTGACCGTCGCCCAGCGCTCGCTGCTGGAGCGCAACGGGCGCGATGTGCGCGCGCTGTCCACCCAGCGGCTGCGTGATCTGACCGAACTGGAAAGTTCGCTGCAGCGATGAGCACTGTCACCGGGATCAGCTGCCCTGCGCGCTTGAGTGGCAGACCCGCACCTACAATCGGCCCGACACGTCCACCCCTTCCATGAGCCTGCTCGTCATCCAATTGCCCACCCGCACCCGGCTGCACCCGCAGGCCCGTGCGTCTGCGCAAGGCCCGGGTGCCCAGGCCGAGCTGGGCTTCGTGCTCAGCCCGGACGGGCAATCGGTCCAGTCCCAAGGACAGTGCGCCGCGTCCCTGCTGCCCAAGGCCACCGCCGTGGTCGCCGTGCTGGGGCCGGCCGATGTCGCCTTCCACCGGCTGACCTGCCCTAAAGCCCCGGCTGCACGCCTGCGCGCCGCGCTGGCCGGGATGCTGGAAGAGCAGGTGCTCGACGAGGTGGACCAGCTCCACCTGAGTCTGGCTCCGGATGCACGCCCCGGCGAAGAGACCTGGGTCGCCGCCATCGACCGCGCGTGGCTGACAGCAGAGCTGGCCGCGCTGGAAGCGGTCGGCACCGTCGTGGACCGGGTCGTGCCCGGGCTGTGGCCCGACGCGCAGGCGCACGGCCATTTCCACGTCCCCAACCAGGACGACAAGCCGAAGACGCTGCTCACCTGGGCCGATGCGCAAGGCGTGAGCACCTGGCCGCTGCAGGGCAGCCTGTCGCGCGGCCTGCTCCCCGAGCCGCTGGCCGACAACACGCTGTGGACGGCCGATCCGGCCGCCGCCGCGCCGGCCGAGCGCTGGCTGGGCCAGCCGGTGCAGGTGCTCGGCGCGGCTGCGCGCCTGCTGGCCTCGGCGCAGAGCGGCTGGAACCTGCGCCAGTTCGAGCTGGCCGCGCGCCACCGCGGACTGGCGCTGCTGCGCGACGCCGGCAAGCAGTTCCTCACGCCGGGCTGGCGGCCGGTGCGCCTCGGGCTGATCGGATTGGTGCTGGCGCATCTGGTCGGGCTGAACGCCTGGGCCTGGATGCAGCGCAGCGAACTGCAGACGCGCCGCACCGCGGTCGCCAACCTGCTGCGCACGACGCACCCGCAGGTGCGCGCCGTGCTCGACGCCCCGTTGCAGATGGCCCGCGAAAACGAACTGCTGCGCGCCAGCGCCGGCCGCCCCGGCGACACCGACCTGGAGCCGCTGCTGCAGGCCGCCGCCAGCGTCTGGCCTGATGGCCGCCCGCCCCAGGTGCTGCGCTACGAAAACGGCCGCCTGTCGTTGGGCGCGCAGGGCATGGGCGCCGCCGAACTGGCCCAGATGCGGGCCACGCTGGAGCCCGCAGGTTGGCTGATCGACAGCGCCGACAACCAGATCACCCTGAGCCGCTCGACCGGCCCCACCAGCCCGGAAGCCGCCCGATGAAGCCCACCCTGCCGCGCTCCACTGCACTGCGCCAGCAACTCGCCCCGCTGCAGCAGCGCTGGCAAGCCCTGGCCCCGCGCGAGCGGCTGGGGGCGACCCTGGGTCTGGGCCTGCTGCTGCTGTTCTTGCTTTGGACAGCGGGTGTGCAGCCTGCCCTCAAGACGCTGCGCACCGCGCCCGCGCAGCAGGCCGCGCTCGACGCCCAGTTCGCCCAGATGCAGCGGCTGGCCACCGAGGCTGGCGAGCTGCGCGCTTTGCCGCCCGTCGATCCCGCACAGGCGGACGCTGCGCTGCAATCGGCCACCGCGCGCCTCGGTGCGGCGGCCCGCCTGCAGCGCAGTGGCGAGCGCCTGAGCGTGACCTTCACCAGCGTCGAGCCTGCCGCGATGATGGGCTGGCTCGCCGAAGTCCGCGCCGCCGCCCGTGTGCGCGTGGTCGAAGCGCAGCTCGGCCGCACCGGCAGTGGCTACAGCGGCAACCTCGTGCTGACGCTGCCACCCCCCGCACCGACACCACGCTGACAGGA
>JBEANV010000610.1:0-3438 GCA_041165285.1 Pseudomonadota bacterium
AGTTCCTCGCGCAGACCAATGTCCGCATGCGCGCGCTGTCCAGCACCGCCAGCTACGGCACCAACTGGCTCGCCCAGGTCGTCAACCTCAGCATCGTGCTGATCGGCGTCTACCTGATCTCGCAGCGCGAGTTGACGATGGGCGCGCTGATCGCGGCGAGCATGCTGTCGTCCCGCGCGCTCGCGCCGGCCGGTCAGATCGTCGGCCTGCTGATGCAGTACCAGGGCGCACGCACCGCGCTGGAGTCGCTCAACAAGGTGATGGCCAACCCGGTCGAGCGCGAAGCCGGCCAGAACTTCCTGCACCGGCGCGAGCTGAAGGGCGACATCGAATTCCGCGACATCAAGTTCGCCTATCCCGGGCGCGATGACCCGGTGCTGGACGGCATCAGTTTCCGCATCCAGCAGGGCGAGCGCGTGGCGCTGATCGGCCGCGTTGGCTCGGGCAAGACGACGCTGCAGAAGCTGATGCTCGGTCTCTACCAACCGACCTCGGGCGCCGTGCTGCTCGACGGCATCGACCTGCGCCAGCTCGACCCCGCCGATGTGCGCCGCAACCTGGGCTATGTCTCGCAGGACGTGACGCTGTTCTACGGTTCCTTGCGCGAGAACATCACGATGGGCCTGCCCTACGCGGACGAGACCGCCGTGCTGGCCGCCGCAGAAACCGCCTGCATGACCGAGTTCGTCAACCGCCACCCGCGCGGCTTCGACATGCCGGTGGGCGAGCGCGGCGAGCTGCTCTCGGGCGGTCAGCGCCAGAGCGTCGGCCTGGCGCGCGCGGTGCTGCACAACGCGCCGCTGCTGCTGCTGGACGAGCCGACCAGCGCGATGGACTTTTCCACCGAAGCGCAGGTCACCCGCAAGGTCACCGAGTTCGCCCAGGGCAAGACGGTCGTGCTGGTCACGCACCGCACGTCGATGCTGGCGCTGGTGGACCGCGTCATCGTGGTCGACCAGGGCAAGGTCGTCGCCGACGGTCCGCGTGACCGCATTCTGGAAGCCCTGCAAGCGGGCCGCATCGCGAGGGCTGCATGAGCACCAACACCCCCAACGCACGCATGGACGCCGCCGCTGCCGCTGCGCCCCGCTGGTCCGACCGGCTGGCCGCACTCGCCCGCGGCTTGTTCGGCCAGACCGTCGCCGATGGTGCCGGCCCGCAGGGTCTGCGCGACTTCGAGCACGAAGCCGAAGAGATCATGTCCAGCCAGAAGACCGCCCGGGCACAGCGCATCGTGCGGGCTGCGGTGGTCATCGTGGTGCTGCTGATCGTCTGGGCCGGCTTTGCCGAGATCGACGAAGTGACCAAGGGCGATGGCCGTGTCATCCCCTCGCGCCAGTTGCAGGTGGTGCAGTCGCTGGACGGTGGCGTGGTGTCCGAGATCCTGGTGAAAGAAGGCCAGGAGGTCGAGGCCGGCCAGTTGCTGCTCAAGGTGGACGAAACCCGCGCCACTTCGGGTGTCAACGAGAGCGCGGCGCAGGTCTTCGCGCTCAAGGTCAAGGAAGCGCGGCTGAAGTCGCTGGCCGAGGGCGGCGCCTTCAAGCCGCCGCCGGGCAACGGCGGCCCCGACGAGACGCGGATCATCGCGGAGGAGCGCAATCTCTACCTGTCGCGGGTGTCCGAGCTGCAGTCGATGCTGTCGGTCGTGCAGCAGCAGGCCGAACAGCGCCAGCAGGAGGTCTCCGAGGCGCAAGCGCGGCGCTCGTCCGCCCAGCGTTCGATCGAGATCTCGCAGAACGAACTGCGCCGCACCAAGCCGCTGCTGGCCACCGGCGCGGTGTCGGAGGTCGAGGTGCTGCGGCTGGAGCGCGAGATCAGCCGCTACCGCGGCGAGATGGAGCAGGCCGCCGCCAGCATGGGCCGCGCGCAGTCAGCGATCGGCGAATCGCGGCGCAAGGCGCAGGAAACCGAGATCACCTTCCGCAACGAGGCACGGCGCGATCTGTCGGACGTGCTCGGCAAGCTCAACGCCATGAACCAGGGCGCTGCGGCGCTGGTGGACAAAGTGGACAAGTCGAGCGTCAAGTCGCCCGTGCGCGGTCGGGTGCAGCGTCTGCTGGCCAACACAGTGGGCGGCGTGGTGCAGCCGGGCAAGGACATCGTCGAGATCGTGCCGATCGACGATGCGCTGGTGCTCGAAGCGAAAGTGCAACCGAAGGACATCGCCTTCCTGCACCCCAACCAGATCGCCACCGTCAAGTTCACGGCCTACGACTTCTCGATCTACGGCGGTCTGGAGGCCAAGGTCGAGAACATCAGCCCCGACACCCAGATCGACGAGAAGGGCAACGCCTTCTACATCGTCAAGGTG
Source organism: Pseudomonadota bacterium (assembly GCA_041165285.1). Lineage (GTDB taxonomy): Bacteria > Pseudomonadota > Gammaproteobacteria > Burkholderiales > Burkholderiaceae_C > Sphaerotilus. Next base: position 2,312 of record JBEANV010000610.1, read on the forward strand.
CGCACCGCGCAGCCACGCTTCAGCGAGAACCAGCCCATCATTCCGGGCATGACGGCGGAAATCGACATCCTGACGGGCAAGAAGACGGTGCTGTCCTACCTGCTCAAGCCGGTGCTCAAGGCCAAGGCCTACGCCATGCGCGAACGCTGACGCGATTCGGCACCTCGGCCCTGCACACCAGCCCCTCAATCGAGGGGCTTTTTCTTGGCCGTTCGGTTGGTACTGCCTCGGCCTCGCTATCCTTGGATGATTGCTCGTTCGAGTGCATCAAGTCACGTTTTTTGGCGCATTCGCGGCGTTAACGAAACCGGCTTTGGTCTATTCTGGCGAAGTCGCCTCGTCGAACTGAAAGATCTCCATGGCTGCCATCCAAGCTACGACCCTGAAATCCGTCCTGCTCACCGGCAAGGCCGGACTGCTGCAAAGCCTGCAACGCCTGACGCTGGACCCGACCTATGTGCCGGCCCGTCTGCCGGAAGGCATGGTCGTGGGCATCTGGGGCGAGGCGGTGGTGCGCACGCCGGATGGCACCGTGCGCGAGCTGAAGGTGGGCGAGATGGTCCGCAAGGGCTACGTCATCATGACTTCGCAGAACGGCATCGTGCAGCTGGAAGTCGATGGTGACCGGCTGGCCCGCGTTCCGCCCGACCGCGATGGCCTGGAACCAACGGCGGCCGGCTTGAACGGCGGCGGCGAGGACGGCTCGCTCGCCGGCAGTGAACGTGCCACGCGCGTGATCGAGATCGTCAGCCCGAACGGCTTCGACTACAGCACCATTTCCGGTGACCCGTATGTGCCACCCGGTCCGAATGCCAACGCAGTCGCTGCTGCATCGGGGCTGCCCGGCCTGGGGGTGAACCAGTTGACCGTGGACGAAGGCGCCGGCCATGCGGTCTTCACCGTCCAGCTCACCCGTGCCTCGAACACACCCACCACGCTGAACCTCGCGCTGGCCGATGGCACAGCGGAAGGCGGTGGCGTCGACTACGGTTCCACCGGCCCCGAAAACCTGCAGGTTTCGCTCGACAACGGCGTGACCTGGGTCGACGCCACCAGCGTGACCATCCCGGCCGGCACCACCTCGGTGCTGGTGCGCACGCCCATCACCGACGACACCCTCCGCGAGT
>JBEANV010000611.1:0-8020 GCA_041165285.1 Pseudomonadota bacterium
GCGCACCACCACCGGCCAGCGGCTGCCGCTGCAGGTGGGCATGAAGATCGAGGCCGACCTCATGCACGAACAGCGCCGCCTCGTCGAGTGGATGGTCGAGCCGCTGCTGGCCATGCGCGCACGCCTGTGACATCCCGACCTGCACCCCGCATGAACCTCCTCGACAAGCTCGACTTCGGCTGGCGCCGGCGCATCCCGGTCGTCCTGCAGACCGAGGCGGCGGAGTGCGGACTGGCCTGCCTCGCGATGCTGCTCGACCACTTCGGCACGACCACCGACCTGGCCACGCTGCGCGGCCGGCACGGCACCGTCCCGCAGGGCATGACGCTGGCCGATCTGGTCCGGGTGGCGACGGCCGAGAAGCTGGGGACGCGCGCGGTGCGGGCCGGCCTGCGGGAGCTGCCGGAGGTGCGCCTGCCCTGCATCCTGCACTGGGATCTGGGCCACTTCGTCGTGCTCAAGGCCCGCCGCGGCAAGCGCTGGCTGGTCGCGGACCCCGCGCAGGGCGAACGCTGGATGACCCGCCGCGACATGTCCCCCCGCTTCAGCGGCATTGCGCTGGAGGTGTGGCCCACGGACAGCTTCGTGCCTCGCCAGGAGGCGCAGCGGGTCTCGCTGCGCCAGCTCGTGGGCCGCGTGCACGGGCTGTGGCCGACGCTCTGGCGCGTGCTCGCCGTGTCGCTGGCGCTCGAACTGCTGGGGCTGCTGAGTCCCCTGTTCATGCAGTGGACCGTGGACCACGTGGTCGTGTCGGGCGATCTGGGCTTGCTCACCACACTCGGGCTGGGCTTCCTGCTGCTGCAACTGGTGCAGCAGGGCATGACGGCCCTGCGCGGGCTGATGGTGCTGCGGGTCAGCACGCAATTGCGCGTGCAGTGGCGCTCGAACGTGCTGAACCACCTGCTCACGCTGCCGCTGGACTACTTCGCCCGGCGCCACCTCGGTGACGTGATGTCGCGCTTCGGCTCGATCGGCAACATCCTGCAGGTACTGACCGGCGCCTTCGTCGAGACGGCGCTCGACGGCCTGATGGTGCTGCTCTCGCTCGGGCTGATGTGGGCCTACAGCCCGGCGCTCACGGGTGTGGCGCTGGTGTCGGTGGGCCTGTACATCGCGGTGCGCCTGCTCTGGTACGGGCCGCTGAAACAGGCCACGGCCGAGCGCATCGTCCGCGCCGCGATGGAGTCGAGCCACCTGCTGGAAACCGTGCGTGGCGTGCGCACGATCCGGCTCTTCTCGCGCCAGGCCGAGCGCCTGTCGGCCTGGCAGACGCTGATGGTCGCCGACGTCAACGCCAACCTGCGCATCCAGCGCCTGGACATCTTCTACAAGCTGGCGCGCCGCACGCTGTCGGGGGTGTTCACGCTGGCGATCCTCTGGATCGGCGCCCGGAACGTCGTCGGCGGCACGCTCAGCCTGGGCATGCTGCTGGCCTTCCTCGCCTACCGGGGGCAGTTCGACACGCGCGTGTCCGATCTGGTGAACCGCTGGTTCGAGCTGCGCATGCTCGGCCTCGACGCCGAGCGGCTGGCGGACATCGTGCTCACCCCGTCGGAAGCGGATACCCGCGGCCACGGGGCAGCCGTTGCACCGCCGATCGCCCTGCGCCCCCCGGCCCTGCAGCTCTCGGCACTGCAGTTCCGCTACGCCGAAGGCGCGGTGAACGTGGTCGATGGCCTGGACCTCGTGATTCCTTCGGGCCAGGCGGTGGCGTTTTCCGGGCCATCGGGCTGCGGCAAGACCACGCTGGTGCAGCTCCTGCTCGGCGTCTACCGACCACAGCAGGGCCAGATCCGCGTCGATGGCGTGCCGCTCGAACAGATCGGTCTGGACGCCTGGCGGGCGCGCATCGGCACCGTGCTGCAGGACGACGTGCTGTTCGCCGGGTCGATCGCCGACAACATCGCCTTCTTCGACCCCACACCCGACCGCGGCCGCATCGAACGCAGCGCCCGACTGGCCGCCGTCCACGAGGACATCGTCCGCTTCCCCATGCAGTACCAGACGCTGGTGGGTGACATGGGCACGACCCTGTCCGGTGGACAGAAACAGCGTGTGCTGCTGGCGCGTGCGCTGTACCGCATGCCAACGGTACTGGTCCTCGACGAGGCCACCAGCCACCTCGACCTGGCCCGCGAGGCCCAGGTCGGCCAGGCCATTGCCCGGCTGCCCATGACACGGATCATCGTTGCCCACCGGCCGCAGACGCTCGCCCTGGTGGACCGGGTGATCGAGCTGGCCGACGGCCGCATCGTGCGCGACGAGACCGCCCTGCAGTACGCGGCCCGCCTCGGACTGCCTCCCCGAACCCTCCAGGAACGCCCATGACCCATCCCAGCAAGCCCGCGACGGCGGTGCGCATGCTGTCTCTGCTGTCCCTGTGGCCCCTTCTGCTGTCGATGGGCAGCCCAGGCCACGCCTGGACCGGCGATGCACGGACCTGCGCCGCCGCGCCGCCCCTCGACGGCCGCCAGAACCTGTCGATCCAGACCGCCGTCGGCGCGGCCGTCTGCCAGCGGGCGGGGCTGCAGCGCCGCTCGGGTCTGGTCGCGCAGTCGCAGGCGGCGCTCGACCGCGCGCAAGGCCGCGCGCTGCCCTCGGTCACGCTCGACGCCAGCGCCGGCACGTCCACCGATGTCAGCGCCTCGCGGTCACTCACGGCGCGGCTGTCGTGGGTGCTGTTCGACTTCGGCGCCACCAGCGCAGCCGTGCGCCAGGGCCGCGACGCACTGGCCGCCACACTGGAGGAACAGAACGCCGACGTGCTGGACGCCGTCGCCGAGACCGCGCAGCTCTTCACCGCCGCCCAGGTCGCCCAGGGCCGCTACGAAGCCGCGGTCCTCAATCTGCGCACGACGCAGGACAGCCTCGCCGCCGCGCAGGCCCGCCAAGGCGCCGGCGCCGCCAGCGTGACGGAGCAGCTGCAGGCGCAGACCGCCGTCAGCCAGGCCCGGCTCGACCACGCCCGGGCCTACAACGAGGCGGTGGTGGCGCGCGGCGCACTGTCGCTGGCGATGGGGCTGGCCTCGGGCGATCTGCAGGCGCGGCTCGACACGGACGACACCGAGGCTGGCCTGGCGGTCAAGGACGTGGACATCCGCGCACTGGTGGACGAAGCGCGCGAACGCCATCCGCGGGTGCTCGCCGCGCAGGCACGGCTCAGCGAAGCCGCGTCGCGCCAGACCGCCATCCGCTCGGAGCGCTGGGGTGCGGTCGGACTGAGCGTGAACGCCGGCCGTGACCGCTCGACCGTGGACGGCAGCTCCCGGCCGGCCGCCGCTGCCGCGCTGACCTGGAGCATTCCGCTGCTGGACCGCGCCGACCGAGAGGCGCGCCTGCTGGACGCCATGGGCGACGCCCGCGTGCGCGAATCGCGACTGGACGATGCCCGCCGGCAGAGCGAGGGCCAGGTCTGGAAGGAAGGCCACACCCTGATCGGCGAGCGGCGCGCCCTGCGGGAGAGCCGCCTGGTGCTGGGCAGCGCCGAGCTGACACTGAAGGCGGCCAGCGAACGCTTTCGCCAGGGTGTCGGCGGGTTCCGGGATGTGCTGAATGCCCAGTCGGTCGTGACCGGGGCGCGCTACCAGAGCGTCGAGGTCGATGCCCGTGTGCGGCAGGCCCAGTGGCGCCTGGCGGCTGCGACCGGGCGTCTCGGGCCGCTGGGCGCCGGACTAGTGCGCTGAGGGCTGGGTGGCGATGCGCCGTTCGTCCTCCCACCACTTCAACAGCGCGCGCAGTCGCCGGGGTGCCGCGTCCAACAGCGCGGTCGAAAACCGCAGCGGGGGTTGCTGCCCGTAGTTGCGGGTATCGCGGAACCAGGGCCGGTTGAACACCAGCGTCAGGATCGGGCGGACCTGCTCGGAGCGGTTGGCCAGTCCCCGGTGCAGGCAGCGGTAGTCCAGCAGCAACCCGGAACCCAGTGGCAGCAAGGGATCGTGGAAGGCTTGCTGCTCGGCCTCGTCGCTGTGTACGCGGTGGGTGCCCTTGTAGACGCGGGTCGTGCCGTTGAGCGCCGTCAGCGGTACCAGCGGCACCATGAGCTGCAGCGCGAAGCTCGGCAGCGTGTGATGCCACTCGGTGTCCGGAAACAGTGGTGGGTGGTCCTTGTGCAGGCGCTGGTCCCGACTGCCGGGCAGCGAAACCGCCGCGGTGTAGGCGCCGAGCACGCAGTCCTCGCCCAAGATGGCTTGCACCATCGGCAGCAGTTGCTCGCTGGCCGCCAGCGCGGCAGCACCCTCCACGCGGTCCATGTCCACCGTCAGCATGTAGCGCTTGTGGCCGAGTTGCAGCGCATCGGGGTGGTCGCCCGCGTGGAACTGGTCGGCGTAGAGCGTCGCAAAGGTCTGCTGCAGCGCCTGGACGCGCTCGGCGGGAAACAGGTGGTCGATCTGCAGCACGCCATGGGCCTGGAACAGCTCGGCCGCCAGCGCCAGCGTGTCGGCGTCCAGCCGCTGCCGGGCTTGTTCGTCCGCGTTCAGGCCGAGGCGCGGAAATCCGTCGGCGCGGCCAGCGGTGGCCCGCACGCGTTGCAGGGTGCGGGCACGCGCCAGGGTCGCGCGCGCCGCGTCGGACTGCGGGGCCAGCCGCAGCGCCTCGCGCGCCGCCCGTTCGCCGCCGTCCAGATCCAGCGCGTCCAGCCGCGTGCGCGCCAGGCCCAGGTGCCATTCGGCGTGGTCGGGCTGGCGCTCGATGGCCTCCGAAAACGCTTCCTCGGCCACGGCGAGTGCCCCGGCCGCGCGCGAGGCCGCGCCATAGCGGCCCAGCAGGTCGATGCGCTCCGGCTGCCTCGCCACCAGATCCTGGTAGAGCCGCTGCGCGCGGGGCGCTTCACCCTGCTCGGCATAGTCACGCGCATATTCCAGCGTCGTTTCGGGCTGGCGGGTGGCGAGCCAGTCGCACAGGTCGAGCAGGTCGCCCAGGCGGCTGCGCAGCGTGTCGGCCGAATCGCTGCGGCCGGATTCGCCCGGAAAACGACCGAAGGTGACGATGAAGCGCATCTGCCCCGCGCACATCGCCCCGGGCAGTCCCTGCAGCAGACGCTCGCGCGTTGCGTAGCCGGAGGCGGCCAGCGTGTCGAGGTAGGCCGTGATGAGGCGCGCCGTGTCGGACGGCGGCAAGGCCTGACGGGATGCCAGGCGCGCCAGCAGGATGGACGGCAGCGTGCAGCCCTCGAACAGGCCATGCAGACACAACCCGGCCGGCCCGACCGCCACGTCGTCCCAGTCCATCAGCACGCACTGCCCGTCGTCGAGCAGCGCGACATTGGGCGGGCGCAGATCACCGTGCGCCAGGGTGTCGGGCAATTCCGAGGCCGAAGCGATGTGGGGATTCAGCAGCGCCAGCCGGCGTTCAAGCAGCCGGTGGTAGCGCTGCGCATCTTCCTGCCCGAGAAAGTAGTCGGCACCCACCGCCACGGGCACGCGCCCTTGCGGCGTGTTGGTCTGCCGCGCCAGGAAATCGAGCAGCAGGCCAGGTTGGTCGGCAGCACGCACGGTGCGGAACCGGCCTTGCACATCGTTCCAGGCCGCCGCGCGGGCCTGCAGACGGGCGTAGGCGACCGCCACTGCCGCCAGATCAGCGCCCGAAGCGTCGTAGCCCAGATCCCGGCCACCATGGGTCCGGGAGAGCATCCAGCCGTGGTCGCTGTCAATGGCGAGCACGTGGGGCACGTGTTCGGGCAGGCGCTGTGCGACCAGCGCCGTGCGTTGCAATTGCCGCTTCTGGTGCAGCGGCACGATCTTGAGATAGGCCACACCGGACGGGCCGGTCAGCCGGTGGGTGCGGGCCCAGGGCGCTTGCCCGATGCACTCGGCATCGTGGACGGCAAAACGTGCCCGGGCCCACGCGACTGCTGCACCATCCGCCTGTGGGTCCAGAGCTTCTTCGACGTGCATCGACATGGTGGACGTTCCTCAAGCCCGGATACAGGACGGATGGTGCATGGCGCCGCAATGCGGTCAGCAAGCCGCCATCAGCGGCACGGGGTGTAGCAGCCGCCCGAGCCGCCGCTGGATCCCTTGCCGCCCTTGCCGCCCTTGCTCCCCTTGCCGCCAGAACCCTTGCCACCCTTGCTGCCCTTGCCGCCCGAGCCCTTGCCACTGGAGCCAGACCCGCAGCTCGACGAGGACTTGCCGCCACCGGAAACCACCAGCATTTCTTCCAAGGTGAGTACACGCATTTCAGACTCCTAGAGTTGGATTGGTTTGAGAAGGACTTCACAGGGAGAAGAATCAACCCTGTGACATCAATGTATCTCTTTGTAAGTATTTGTAGTGTTTTACCTCGCTGAAGCCGGTCAGGAGATACCCGAAGTACCACCCGGAACGGCCCGCATGCCGAGCGGCGACAATACGGGCATGTCGGCACACCGTCCCCACCGTTCCAAGCAGCGCCCGCGCGGCTGGATTGCGCTCGTCGGCGCCTCGTTCGGCCTGTTGCTGGCGACCGCGACACCCACCCGCAGTGCGCCGATGACCCGCACACCGGCACCGTCCGGCGTGTCTGCACAGGCACCGGGCTACGAGGCGCGCGCCGACGTCGCCACCTTCGTCCGCGATGTCGTGCAACGCCACCCCGAACTCGACGAGGAGGTGGTTGCCACCACCTTGTCCGAGGCGCGCTACCAGCCGCAGGTCGCCAAGTTCATCCTGCCCGCGGCCAGCCCGGCGGCGAAGAACTGGAAGGTCTACCGCTCGCGCTTCCTCGACACGCTGCGGGTGCGCGAAGGCGTCACCTTCTGGCGCGACAACGAACGCTGGCTGCGGCTGGCGGAGGAACGCTGGGGCGTGCCGGCACGGGTGATCGTGGCGATCATCGGCGTCGAGACCATCTACGGGCGCCAGACCGGCGGTTTCCGCGCCGTTGATGCGCTGGCCACGCTGGCCTTCGATTTCCCGCGTGGCCGCAGCGACCGCAGCGAGTTCTTCCGCGACGAGCTGGAAGCCCTGTTCGCCCTCGCCGCGCGCGACAGGATCAATCCGCTGAGCCTCAAGGGCTCGTATGCCGGCGCACTCGGGATGCCGCAGTTCATGCCCAGCACCTGGCTGAAGTTCGCCATCGACTTCGACGGCGACGGGCGCATCGACCTGCAGCGCAGCACACCGGACGTGATCGGCAGCGTGGCCAACTACCTCGCCGGACACGGTTGGGTCAAGGGCATGCCGACCCATTACGACGTGCTGCCCCCAGGCGCAGAAGCAGACCGCGAGGTGCTGCTTGCCCCCGACATCCTCCCCAGTTTCACCGCCACGGAACTGGGCGAACGCGGGGCACTGCTCAGCCCCGCGGGCCAGCAGCACACCGGCAAGCTCGCGCTGGTGGAACTGCGCAACGGCGTCGAGGCGCCCAGCTTCGTCGCCGGCACCGATAATTTCTGGGTCATCACCCGTTACAACTGGTCCGCGTACTACGCCATGGCCGTGATCGACCTCTCCGAATCCCTGGCCGCGCTCAAGACCGTCGCCGACAACCGCTGATCCGCCCCCGCGCGGCCCCCCATGCTCCAGTTCAAGTCCATCACGCTGCGCCGCGGCGTCAAGATCGTTCTCCAGAACGCGTCCTTCACGCTGCAACCCGGTGAAAAAGCCTCGCTCGTCGGCCGCAACGGCGCCGGCAAATCATCGCTGTTCTCGCTGCTGACCGGGCGGCTGCAATCCGACCAGGGCGACGTCGAGATGCCGCCACGCTGGGAGATCGCCGAGGTCGCGCAGGAAATGCCCGAAACCGACACCGGCGCCACCGAATTCGTGCTCGAAGGCGACCGCCTGCTGATGGCGGCCCGCGCCGCGCTGGCCGCCGCAGAGGAAGCCGATGACGGCCACGCCATCGGCGAAGCCCACGCCGTGCTCGGCGAGGTCGGCGCTTTCGATGCACCGGCGCGGGCGCAGTCGCTGCTGCTCGGCCTGGGGTTCCGCGTCAGCCAGCTTGACGCGCCGGTCAACAGCTTCTCGGGCGGCTGGCGGATGCGGCTGCAACTGGCGCGGGCGCTGATGTGCCCGGGCGACCTGCTGCTGCTGGACGA
>JBEANV010000612.1:0-3355 GCA_041165285.1 Pseudomonadota bacterium
AACAAAAAGAATTGACGCACTTATTGCAGAGGCCGACAACGCCAGAAAATTGATTCAAGAGCGCCGCAGCGCGCTGATTTCCGCCGCCGTCACCGGCAAGATCGACGTGCGCCAAGCGGCATAAAACAGAACTTCAGGGGGAAATACAAATGACCGGCCTGCACACCGAGATCCATTTCGAATCCGAGATCTGCGACCGACTGGCCGAACAAGGCTGGCTCTACGCCGAGCACGACGCCGCGCAGTTCGACCGCACCCACGGCCTGTTCCCGCCCGACCTGCTCGCCTGGATCGAAGCCACCCAGCCCGACGCCTGGACCCGCCTGACCAAGACCCACGGCCCCGCGCTGCCCAGGGTGCTGGCCGAGCGGGTGCGCAAGAGCCTGAACGAGCGCGGCACGCTGGACGTGCTGCGCCGGGGCGTGGAGATGCTGGGCCTGCGCGAGCCGCTGATGCTGGCCCAGTTCAAGCCGGCGCTGGCGCTGAACGCGACGACGCGCGCCCACTACGAGGCCAACCGCCTGCGCGTGGTGCGGCAGGTCACGCACTCGCCCAACAACCCGCAGGCCGAGCTGGACCTGGTGCTGTTCCTCAACGGCCTCGCGGTGGCCACGGTGGAGCTGAAGTCCAACTTCACGCAATCCGTCCACGACGCGGTGGACCAGTACCGCTACGACCGCCACCCGCAGCCGAAAGGCGGTTTGCTGGAGCCGCTGCTCGGCTTCCCGGGCGGGGCGCTCGTGCATTTCGCGGTCAGCCAGTCCGAGGTGATGATGGCCACACGGCTGGCGGGCCCGGCCACGGTGTTCCTGCCGTTCAACCGCGGCCACGACGGCGGCGCCGGCAACGCGCCCAATCCCGAGGGCTTCGCCACCGCCTACCTGTGGGAAGAGGTCTGGGCGCGGGAGAGCTGGCTCGACATCCTGCACCGCTACCTGATCGGCAAGCGCGACGACAAGAAGCAGCTCAAGAGCGTGGTCTTCCCGCGCTACCACCAGCTCGACGCCACGCGCCAACTCGTGGCCGACGTGCTGGCGCAGGGGCCGGGGCAGCGCTACCTGATCCAGCACTCGGCCGGCTCCGGCAAGACCAACTCCATCGCCTGGACCGCCCACTTCCTCGCGGACCTGCACGACGCCGAGCACCGCAAGCTGTTCGACAGCGTGCTGGTGGTGAGCGACCGCAACGTGCTGGACGTGCAGTTGCAGGAAGCCCTGTTCGACTTCGAGCGCAACGCGGGCGTCGTGGCGCGCATCACGAACGACAACGGCGTCAAGAGCGCCCAGCTCTCGCAGGCGCTGAAGGACGGCAAGAAGATCATCGTCTGCACCATCCAGACCTTCCCGTTCGCCTTGAAGGCGGTGCAGGAACTCGCGGCCACCGAGGGCAAGCGCTTCGCCGTGATCGCCGACGAGGCGCACAGCTCGCAGACGGGCGAGGCGGCGGCGAAGCTCAAGACGCTGCTGTCGGCGGAGGAGTGGGCGGACTTGCAGGACGGCGGCGCCGTGGACGCCAACGACATCGCCGCCGCCAACATGGCCGCCCGCGCCGGGGACAGCGGGCTGACCTACGTGGCCTTCACCGCCACGCCCAAGGCCAAGACGCTGGAGCTGTTCGGCCGAAAGGGCGCCGACGGCCTGCCGCAGCCGTTCCACGTCTACTCCATGCGCCAGGCGATCGAGGAAGGCTTCATCCTCGACGTGCTGAAGAACTACACCAGCTACCAGCTCGCCTTCAAGCTCGCCCACGACGGCAAGACCTATGACGAGGCGCAGGTGGAGCGCAGCGCGGCGATGAAAGGGATCATGCAGTGGGTCCGCCTGCACCCGTACAACATCGCCCAGAAGGTCCAGGTCGTCGTCGAGCACTACCGCGAGAACGTCCAGCCGCTGCTGCAGGGGCGGGCCAAGGCGATGGTGGTGGTCGGCTCCCGCAAGGAGGCGGTGCGCTGGCAGAAGGCCATCCGCGCCTACATCAGCCGCCAGCACTACCCGCTGGGCGTGCTGACCGCGTTCTCGGGCGAGGTGGACGACCCGGACAGCTACCCGGACGCGGTCACCGAGGTGTCCAAGGAGTTGAACCCGGGGCTCAAGGGGCGCGACATCCGGGACGCCTTCGCCGGGCCTGAGTTCCACCTGCTGCTGGTCGCCAACAAGTTCCAGACCGGGTTTGACCAGCCGCTGCTGTGCGGCATGTACATCGACAAGGTGCTCGGCGGCATCCAGGCGGTGCAGACGCTGTCCCGGCTGAACCGCTCGCACCCGGGCAAGGACACGACCTACATCCTCGACTTCGTCAACGAGCCGGCCGAGATCCTCAAGGCCTTCAAGACCTACTACCAGACGGCCGAGCTGGAAGCCGCCACCGACCCGCACCTGGTCTACGACCTGCGGGCGAAGCTGGACGCCGCCGGCCACTACGACGACTTCGAGGTGGACCGCGTCGCCAAGGTCGACCTGGACCCGCGCGGCACGCAGAAGCAGCTTGACGCGGCCATCGCCACGGTGGCCGACCGCCTGCTGCGGCGCTACAAGGCCGCGCAGCACGAGCGGATCGCCGCGCTGGAGCGGGGTGACGAGAAGACCGCCGCGCAGGCGAAGGACACGCTGGACGCCCTGGTGCTGTTCAAGAACGACATGGGCGCCTTCGTGCGGCTGTACAGCTTCCTCAGCCAGATCTTCGACTACGGCAACACCGACATCGAAAAGCGTTTCCTGTTCTTCAAGCGGTTGATCCCGCTGCTGGAATTCGGCCGGGAGCGCGACACGGTGGACCTCAGCAAGGTGGTGCTGACCCACCACACCCTGAAGAACCACGGCCGACAAGCCATGGGGCTCGACGCCAACGGCCGCTACACGCTGCCGCCCATCGACGCGGTGGGCAGCGGGGCGGTGCAGGAAAAGGAAAAGACCTACCTGGACGAGATCATCCAGAAGGTGAACGGCCTGTTCGAGGGCGAGCTGAGCGACGACGACCAGTTGGTGTATGTCAATGGCGTGCTCAAGGGCAAGCTGCTGGAAAACGAGACGCTGGTGCGGCAAGCCGCCAGCAACACCAAGGAGCAGTTTGCCAATTCGCCCGACCTGCGCGACGCGCTGATGCACGCCATCATGGACGCGCTGGACGCGCACACCACCATGAGCACGCAGGCGCTCGGGTCCGACCGGGTGCGCGAGGGTTTGCGCGACGTGCTGCTGGGGCCGGCGAAGTTGTACGAGGCTTTGCGGCAAAAATCTGCGCAGATCGGCAGTTCACTGCGGTGACTACACAGACCCCACAAAGCACAACGGGCTACCGCCTTGTGAGCGATAACCCGTTGATTTTTTCTGGTGCCGGAGAAAGGAATCGAACCCTC
>JBEANV010000613.1:0-5260 GCA_041165285.1 Pseudomonadota bacterium
CCGGTGCAGAGCAAGTCGCTGACCCGCTTCAACCTCGACTGGGTCTGGGACGGCAAGCCCGCGCTGCTCCAGAGCCGCGCCACCGACGACACCGGCTACGTGCAGCCGACCTACAAGCAACTGCGCGCCGTGCGCGGCACGCGGTCGATCTACCACAACAACGCCATCCAGACCTGGCTGGTCCAGGAAAGCGGGGAGGTGAAGAATGTCCAGCTCTCGTAAGCCGTTCAGCCGGTCGAGCCTGATCGCTGCCGCACTGGTGGTGCTGTCCGGCGCGGCGTTGGCGCAGCCGCAGCCGCCGTCGTCCATGCCCGGCATCGGTCGCCCCGCGACCCCCAAGGAAATCGCCGCCTGGGACATCGACGTGCGCCCCGACTTCAAGGGTTTGCCCAAGGGATCGGGTTCGGTCGCGCAGGGCCAGGACGTGTGGGAGGGCAAGTGCGCCCACTGCCACGGCGTGTTCGGCGAATCCAACGAGGTGTTCAGCCCGCTGGTCGGCGGCACCACGGCGGCCGACATCAAGACCGGCCGCGTCGCCAAGCTGACCGACACGTCCTACCCTGGCCGCACGACGCTGATGAAGGTGTCCAGTGTCTCGACGCTGTGGGACTACATCAACCGCGCCATGCCGTGGACGCAGCCGAAGTCGCTCAAGGTGGACGAGGTCTACGCGGTCACGGCCTACCTGCTGAACATGGGCAGGGTGCTGCCGGACCACTACGTGATGTCCGACAAGAACATCGCCGATGTCCAGGCCCGCCTGCCGAATCGCAATGGCATGACGCTGGACCACGGGATGTGGCCCGGCAAGTCGATGAAGACCGCCGGCCAGCCGGACGTGAAGGCCACCGCCTGCATGAGTAATTGCGACACCGAGCCCAAAGTCGGCTCCTTCCTGCCCGACTTCGCCCGCAACAACCACGGCAACCTGTCCGAGCAGAACCGCCTCGTCGGCGCCCAGCACGGCGTGGACACGACCAAGCCGTCGGGCAGCCCGGTGGTGGTTTCGGTCGCGCCAACGGCACCCGCGGCACCGGCCAAGGCCGACAGCGGAGCGGCGACCGGGGCGCTGCTTCAGAAGTACAGTTGCACCGCCTGCCACGCCGTGGACGGCAAGCTGGTCGGCCCGTCCTTCCGCGAAGTTGCCCGGAAGTACGCCGGCAAGGCCGATGGCGTCGCCTACCTGGCCGGCAAGATCCAGTCGGGTGGCAGCGGGGTGTGGGGACAAATCCCGATGCCGCCCCAGACACTGACCGATACCGAGGCCCGTATGATGGGTCAGTGGCTGATCGATGGCGCCAAGAAATGAACCCGCCAGTGCATTCACCTAGGAGAACCTTGATGCAAACCCGTCGCGAAATGCTCAGCCGCAGTGCTGGCGTGGCCGCCATGCTGGCCGGCCTGGGCCTGCTGCCGACCGCCGCGCAGGCCGAGTACGCCGCCGCCGCCTTCGACGCCAAGACCATGGCCGACCTCACCAAGGCGCTGGGCATCTCCACCCCGACCGAGAGCAAGGACGTGACCATCCAGGGTCCGGACATCGCCGAGAACGGTGCCGTCGTGCCGCTGGGCTGTGCGACCACGCTGGCTGGTGTCAAGAAGCTGCTGATCCTGGTGGAGAAGAACCCGTCGATGCTGTGCGCGTCGTTCGACGTGACCGATGCCGTCGAGGCGAGCTTCAACACCCGCGTGAAGATGGGCCAGTCGTCGAACGTGATGGCCGTGGCGGTCATGAACGACGGCAAGGTGCTGTTCGCGCAGAAGGAAGTCAAGGTCACCCTCGGCGGCTGCGGCGGCTGACCGGACACCCCCCAACACGCAAAGAAGGAGCAGAACATGGCAGATCCGATGCGCATTCGCGCACAAGCCGCTGGCGACAAGGCCACCGTGCGGGTGCTGATGAGCCACGAAATGGAAACCGGCCTGCGCAAGGACGCGGCCGGCAAGGTGGTTCCCGCCTGGTACATCCAGGAAGTCAGCGCCGCGCTCAACGGCAAGACCGTGATGACCGCGCAATGGGGGCCTTCGGTGTCGAAGAACCCGTTCCTGCAGTTCAACCTGAAGGGGGCCAAGGCCGGTGACAAGGTCGCGGTGTCCTGGGTGGACAACAAGGGCGACAAGCGCACCGACGAAGCGACGGTGAGCTGACCATGCACAAACCACTCCTGGCCAGCTTGGCGCTGGTGTGCGTGGCGCCACTGCTGGCGCAGGAAAAATCCGCCGCCGACGGCATCGCCGAGTACCGGGCGATGCTGGCCGACGGCAACCCGGCCGAGTTGTTCGAGGCCAAGGGCGAGGCGCTGTGGAAACAGAAGCGTGGCCCGAAGAACGCCACGCTGGAGCCCTGTGACCTGGGTCAGGGGCCGGGCGTGGTCAAGGGGGTGTTCGTCACGCTGCCGCGTTACTTCAAGGACACCGGGCGGGTGCAGGATCTGGAATCGCGCCTGGTGACGTGCATGGAGACGCTGCAGGGCTTCAACGGCGCCGAGATCGCCAAGACCCCGTTTGGCAAGGGCGAGCAGAACAACGTCACCGCGCTGGCGACCTGGATCGCCGCCGAATCCAAGGGCCTGCGTTTCGCCTTGCCGCAGGCGCACGCGCAGGAAAAGCGCATGTACGCCATTGGCGAGCGGGCGTTTTTCTACCGCGGCGGCGCACACGATTTCAGTTGTGCCACCTGCCACGGCGACGAGGGCAAGCGCATCCGCCTGCAAGACCTGCCGCAGCTCACGAAGAACCCCGGCGATGGTGTCGGCTTCGCGGCGTGGCCGGCCTACCGGGTCAGCAACGGGCAGATGTGGAGCATGCAACTGCGCCTGAACGACTGCTTCCGCCAGCAGCGGTTTCCCTATCCGGGCTTCGGTTCGGACCTGACCATTGCGCTGGCGACCTACATGGGGGTCAACGCCAAGGGGGCCGAGTCGGTGGCGCCCGCCATCAAGCGTTGAGCGCAGGAGACACAGCATGAAGACAGTCAAGAAGATGGCGTTCACGGTGGCAGCGCTGGCCGTGGCGGCGGTCGGCGTGGGGTGTGCGAGCGGCCCGTCGCCAGCGGAACTCGACCGCGAGGCGCTGCAGGTCATCCGCAGCGCGTTCCGCGACGAGGGCATCGTCAAGGTCGCTCGACTGGACCAGGATGCTGCCAACGAGGCGTGCTCCAAGGCGCTGGGCAAGGAGCCGCCGGCCGAGGTGGTCAAGGCCATCGAACAGGCCAGCCTCAAGACCATCAAGGTGCCCAGCGACGGCCAGTACCTGGGCGACTGGAAGGAAGGCGAGAAGATCGCCCAGAGCGGACGCGGCCTGACCTGGACCGACGACGCCAAGACGCTCAATGGCGGCAACTGCTACAACTGCCACCAGATCAGCCCGCAGGAAATCTCCTTCGGCACCATCGGCCCGAGCCTCTACAACTACGGCAAGCTGCGCGGCGTCGCCGACCCGGCCAGCGACGCGGCCAAGCCGATCGTCGAATACACCTGGACCAAGCTGTGGAACGCGCGGGCCTACAACGCTTGCTCGCAGATGCCGCGCTTCGGCCACATGGGCATCCTCGACGAAGCGCAGATCCGCCACGTCATGGCGCTGCTGCTCGACCCGAAGTCGCCGGTCAACCGGTAAGCCCGTCCTGTCCGCGCCTGCGGGCATCCACCGCAAATATCACTGACTGCTGATTCATGAGTCTCTCCAAACGCGATTTCATGCAGGTGCTCGGTGCCGCCTCCGTGGCCGGCATGGGCCTGGGCCGCTACGCCGAGGCCGATGCGGCGACGGCGCAGAAGGGGCTGTACGACCTGCCGCCCTTCGGCAACGTCAGCTTCCTGCACATGACCGACTGCCACGCGCAGTTGAAGCCCGTTCACTTCCGCGAGCCGAGCGTGAACCTGGGGCTTGGTGCCATGCAGGGCCAACTGCCGCACCTCGTCGGCGAACACCTGCTCAAGCACATCGGCGTGCGCCCCGGCACGGCGCTGGCGCATGGCTTCACCTTCCTCGACTTCGAACAAGCGGCGCGCCGCTACGGCAAGATCGGCGGCTTCGCGCCCCTGGCCACGCTGGTGAAGCAGCTCAAGGCCAGCCGCCCCGGCGCACTGCTGCTCGACGGCGGTGACACCTGGCAGGGGTCGGCCACCTCGCTGTGGACCAACGCGCAGGACATGGTGGACGCCGCCAAGCTGCTCGGCGTGGACGTGATGACCGGCCACTGGGAGTTCACCTACGGCATGGAGCGCGTCAAGGAGATCGTCGAGAAGGACTTCGCCGGCAAGGTCGATTTCCTGGCGCAGAACATCAAGACCAACGACTTCGGCGACCCTGTCTTCAAACCGTATGTGATCCGCGAGATCAACGGCGTGCCCTGCGCCATCATCGGCCAGGCGTTCCCCTACACGCCAATCGCCAACCCGCGCTACATGGTCGCCGACTGGGCCTTCGGCATCCAGGACGAGAACATGCAGAAGATGGTGGACGAGGCCCGCGGCAAGGGCGCGCAGGTCGTCGTCGTGCTGAGCCACAACGGCATGGACGTGGACCTGAAGATGGCCAGCCGCGTGCGGGGCATCGACGCGATCTTCGGCGGCCACACCCACGACGGCGTGCCGGTGGCGGTGCCGGTGAGCAACGCGGGCGGCAAGACGCTGGTGACGAATGCCGGCTCGAACACCAAGTTCCTCGGCGTGATGGACTTCGACGTGCAGGGTGGCCAGGTGGTGGACTTCCGCTACCGGCTGCTGCCGATCTTCGCCAACCAGTTGAAGGCCGACCCGGCGATGGACGCGCTGATCACCAAGGTGCGTGCGCCTTACGAGGCCAAGCTGGCGGAGAAGCTCGGGGTCACCGACGGGTTGCTGTACCGGCGTGGCAACTTCAACGGCTCGTGGGACCAGTTGATCTGCGACGCGCTGATGGAGGTGCAGGGCGCCGAGATCGCGTTCTCGCCGGGCTTCCGCTGGGGCACGACGCTGCTGCCAGGCGACGTCATCACGCGGGAGCTGATGATGGACCAGCTCGCCATCACCTACCCCTACGCGACCGTCAACCCGATGAGCGGCGAGACGCTCAAGACGGTGCTCGAAGACGTGGCCGACAACCTGTTCAACCCCGACCCCTACTACCAGCAGGGCGGGGACATGGTGCGCGTGGGTGGCCTGCAGTACACGATCACCCCAGGCGAGAAGATGGGCGCGCGCATCGGCGACATGCGCCTGGCCGGCAAGCCCCTCGAGGCCGCCAAGACCTACAAGGTGGCAGGCTGGGCACCGGT
>JBEANV010000614.1:0-3692 GCA_041165285.1 Pseudomonadota bacterium
TGGTCAAGTCGTTCAAGAAGGGTGATTCCATCGCGCTCGCCGGCACGCCGGCAACGCCCGCGCCCCCCACCGCCACCGCCGACATGTGCCTGGTCAAGCTGCTGGTCGGACCGGGCAATCCGGGGCCTGCGGGCGCCCCCTCGACTTCAGCGGGCATCGGCATCGAGGTGTGGCTGCCCGCCTCTGCTGCCTGGAACCAGCGCATCCGGGCCTACGGCAACGGCGGCTGGGCAGGCACCGCGCAGTCCAGCCTGACCACCCTCGGTGGCGGTGATGGCACTGACCTGCACACTGCGGCCGTCGGCAAAGGCTACGTCGTCGGCACCTCCGACCACGGCCATGTGAGCGTGACGGGACAACCCGGTTCGCTGAGCGCCTCCTTCGCGATGAAGCCGGACGGCACGGTCAACACGGTGCTCTGGAAGGATTTCGCGGAACGCAGCCTGCACGAGCTGGCCGACAAGACCAAGGCGCTCGCCAAGCTGTACTACGCCAAGCCGCACACGTACGCCTATTGGGACGGTTTCTCGACCGGCGGGCGCCAGGGCCTGAAGCTCGCGCAGGTGTACCCGGACGATTTCGACGGCATCCTTTCGGGCACGCCAGCCATCAACTGGACGCGGTTCATCACCAACGAGCTGTACCCCCAGGTCGCCATGCAGCGCGACCTGGGTGCGGCCATTGCCGGCGCCAAGCTGAACGCGGTGAGCGCGGCCTCGGTGGCGGCGTGTGGCGGCACGGCGCTGGGTTTCCTGCTGGACCCGGCCGCGTGCCGCTACGACCCGACCAAGGATGCGTCCGCGCTGTGCAGCGGTGCGGCCGGCAACGGCGGCGTGACCGGCAGCAGCACCGATGCAGCGACCTGCGTGACCCTGGCGGAGGTCACGGTCATCAACAAGATCTGGTACGGCCAGACCGCCGACGGCAGCGTCCCGGACCCCGCGACGGACAACGCCGCCGGCCCCTACCTGGTGGGCACCAACCAACTGTGGTTCGGTCTGACCCGCGGCTCTTACCTGGGCCTGCTGGCTGGTGATGCGAGCAGCCCTTTCGGCGGGCCGTTCCCGATCGCGTCCGAACAGGTGGCGCTGGAACTCCAGGATCCGTCGATCGCGTCGCCGATGTTCCTCAACGCCACCGGCAACGGCGCGAGCAAGTGGAAGAACTTGGGCTACGCCGGCCCGACGGTCGCCGCCTACCAGGGCCTGGTCCTGCAGCCACAGTTCGCCAACATCAACACCGACAACCCGGACCTCACCGCCTTCAACAACCGCAAGGGCAAACTGCTCCTGTACCACGGCCTGACCGACAACCTGATCGCCCCGCAAGGCTCGGACAATTACTACACGCGCGTCATGGCCGCGATGGGCGGCGCCACGGAAACCCAGAAGTTCTTCCGGTACTTCAAGATCCCCGGCCTCGCCCACTCCGGGCGCCTGGAGGCCGGCGCCACGGTGCCTGTGCCGCAGTCCGTGCTGGGCCGCGACGAGATGTTCCTGGCCTTGCAGAACTGGGTGGAAAACGGCACGGCCCCCGGGCGGATCGATGTCAGTTCGTCCAACGCGGCGGTCTCGCTGCCGATGTGCGTGTATCCCCAGAAGATCACCTACAGCGGCACGGGCGCGGTGACGTCTGCCGGCAGCTACACCTGCCTGTAACGGGCAGCCGAACACCCTGGACACGAACCTGCAGGACAACCCATGCGTGCGCAAGCGGCCCCGGTGCATCGCCCCCATGCCCGAGGCCATGACCTTGCGGCAGAACTGCCCAGTGGCGTCGGGATAGCGGATGGCAAGGTGCCGGATCGTTTCATACGAACGAACGACAATGTGGCATGAGCACCTTCACCCAAGTCATCCTCTTCACCGACACCGACGGCCAGGCCCGCTTCCGCGAGGAATCGATCGCCTTGACCGAAGGCAAGCCCGCCGCACGGTTGTCCGCGCTGCGGCCCAGCGGCGGCTACCAGTTGCGCCAGAGTCCGATCGGGTTCCGCAGCGAATTCCACTGCACCGAGAACCCGCAGTGGGTATTCATCCTCGGCGGGCAGATGGAAATCGGCCTGCAGGACGGCACGTCGCGCGTGTTCTCGCCGGGGGAGCATTTTTATTCGGCCGACAGGCTGCCATCAGGCGCCACGTTCGATGCGACCGTGCATGGCCATTGGAGCCGGCAGGTCGGCCCGGACCCGCTGGTCACCGTATTCGTCCGGGATTGACCGAGTTTCGATCGCCCAAAACAAAAAGCCAACTCGATGAGTTGGCTTTTTAATAGTTGGTTGCGGGGACAGGATTTGAACCTGCGACCTTTGGGTTATGAGCCCAACGAGCTACCAGACTGCTCCACCCCGCGACTGAAACTTGACTTGCTTGCCCTGACTGCTCTGGTGTGCAGCCTAGTCTTGAAAAAATCTTTGGTTGCGGGGGCAGGATTTGAACCTACGACCTTTGGGTTATGAGCCCAACGAGCTACCAGACTGCTCCACCCCGCGACTGAGACTTAGACTATAACCGGATTATTCAGCGGCGTCAACCGGAGCAGCATCCGCATCCGGACGATCCACCAGTTCGACGAAGGCCATCGGCGCATTGTCACCAACGCGGTAGCCCATCTTCAGGATGCGGCTGTAGCCACCCGGACGTGCGGCGTAGCGCGGGCCGAGGACGGCGAACAGCTTGACGACGTTGTCGCGGTCACGCAGGCGGTCGAAGGCGAGGCGCTTGTTGGCCAGCGTCGGGGTCTTGCCCAGCGTGATCAGCGGCTCGACGACGCGGCGCAGTTCCTTGGCCTTGGGGACCGTGGTCTTGATGGCTTCGTGCTGGATCAGCGAGTTGGCCATGTTGCGCAGCATCGCCAAGCGGTGCGACGAGGTGCGGTTCAGTTTGCGGAGGCCGTTACGGTGGCGCATGAGAATTCCTTCTGGTTCAATTGCCGGCGGCCGGATCAGGTACCGCCGGTTGCACGTTCAAAGCGTGCGGTAGATCAATCTCAATCAGCGATCAACGCTTGTCGAGACCTTGCGGCGGCCAGTTCTCGAGACGAGCACCCAAGGTCAGGCCACGCGAGGCGAGGACTTCCTTGATCTCGTTGAGCGACTTGCGGCCCAGGTTCGGGGTCTTCAGCAGCTCGGTCTCGGTGCGCTGGATCAGGTCGCCGATGTAGTAGATGTTCTCGGCCTTCAGGCAGTTGGCCGAACGCACCGTGAGCTCGAGCTCATCGACCGGGCGCAGCAGGATCGGATCGAAGTGCTGCGCACGCGGCGCGGGCTCGACGATGCCGGCCAGGTCGTTGCCTTCAAGCTGCGCGAACACGGCGAGCTGTTCGACCAGGATCTTGGCCGACGCACGGATCGCTTCCTCCGGGGAAATCGCCCCGTTGGTCTCGATCTCCATCACCAGCTTGTCCAGATCGGTACGCTGTTCGACGCGAGCCGACTCGACGGTGTAGCTGACACGGCGCACCGGCGAGAACGAAGCGTCCAGCACGATCCGGCCGATCGACTTGGTCGGCTCGTCGCCGAAACGACGCATCGTGCCCGGAACGTAGCCGCGGCCCTTCTCGACCTTGATCTGCATGTCCAGCTTGCCGCCGTGGGCCAGGTGGGCAATGACGTGGTCGGGATTGACGATCTCGTCGTCGTGCGGCGTCTGGATGTCGGCCGCTGTCACCGCGCCCTCGCCTTCCTTGCGCAG
>JBEANV010000615.1:0-3844 GCA_041165285.1 Pseudomonadota bacterium
GACATGACCTCGCCGCCGTCGTACCGCAAGGTCAACCCGGCCGACGCCCCGGTGCTGCTGCTGGCGATGACCTCGCCGTCGATGTCGATGTGGGACCTGAACGAGTTCGCCGAGAACCTGATCGCACCCAGCCTGTCGACCATCAACGGCGTCGCACAGGTATCGATCTTCGGCCAGAAGCGGTTTGCCGTGCGCATCCGCGTCAAGCCGGAGACGCTGGCGCAACGTGGCCTGACGCTGGACGAGCTGCGCGCCGCGCTCGCCGGCGCCAACGCCAACTCGCCCGTCGGCACGCTCGACGGCCCGCGCCAGACCCTCACCATCGTCGCCAACCGCCAGCTCGCCAGCGCCCGCGAGTTCGGCAACCTGATCGTCGCCACACGCAACGGCGCCCCGGTCCGGCTGCGCGACGTGGCCGATGTGCAGGACAGCGTCGAGACGGCCAAGACCTTCGCCAGCTTCAACGGCGAGCCGTCGATCACGCTGGCCGTGCAGCGCCAGCCGGATGCGAACACCGTCGAGGTGGTGGACCGCGTCAAGGCGATGCTGCCGCGCTTCGAGACCCAGTTGCCGGCCTCGATCCGCCTCACGCCCGCCAACGACCGCTCGGTCTCGATCCGCGAGGCGCTGCACGACGTGAACCTGACGCTCGGGCTGACCGTCGTGCTGGTGGTGCTGGTGATCTTCATCTTCCTGCGCCGGGTCGCGGCCACGGTGATCCCGGCGCTGTCGCTGCCGGTGTCGCTGATCGGCGCGCTGTCGCTGCTCTATGCGGGCGGCTACAGCCTGGACAACGTCTCGCTGCTGGGCATCACGCTGGCGGTCGGGCTGGTGGTGGACGACGCCATCGTGATGCTGGAGAACATCGTCCGCCACATCGAGGACGGCATGGCGCCGTTCGAGGCCGCGATCAAGGGCGCCCGCGAGATGGCCTTCACGATCCTGTCGATCTCGGTCTCGCTGGTGGCGGTGCTGATCCCGATCTTCTTCATGCCGGGGGTGATCGGGCTGCTGTTCCACGAGTTCGCGGTGGTGGTCGGTCTGTCGATCCTGGTGTCGGCGGTGGTGTCGCTGACGCTGGTGCCGATGCTGGCCAGCCGCTTCCTGCGCCACCATGAACCGCAGGAGGAGAACTGGCTCGGCCGCACCTTCGAACGCGGTTTCAGCGCCGTGCTGCGGGGCTACGGCCGCACGCTCGACTGGGCGCTGCGGTTCCGCTGGGTGGTGCTGCTGTTCGCGCTCGGCACTTTCGTGGCCACCGCGGTGCTGTTCGTGCAGATCCCCAAGGGCTTCTTCCCGGAGGAAGACCTCGGGCAGTTACAGGTGACGATCGAGGCGTCGGAAGACATCTCCTTCGACGCCATGCTCAAGGTCCAGGGCCAGATCAGCGGCATCTTCCAGAAGGATCCGGCCATCCGCGCCGTCAGCTCGTTCACGGGTGGCGGCGGTGGCTCGACCCAGAACACCGGCCGCCTGTTCGTCACGCTGCACCCGCGCGGCCAGCGCCCGCCGATGGCGCAGGTGGTCGACAACCTGCGCAAGAAGACCCGTGGCATTCCCGGCGTGCAGGTCTTCATGCGCCCGATCCAGAACCTGCAGCTCGGCGGCCGGCAGAGCAAGAGCCGCTACCAGTACACACTGCAGAGCGTCAGCGCCGACTCGCTCAACGAGTGGGCCGGCAAGCTCCAGGCCAAGCTGCGCGACGACACCCTGTTCCGCGACATCACCAGCGACTCGCAGCAACGCGGCCTGCAGGCCAGCCTGCAGATCGACCGCGACAAGGCGGCCCTGCTCGGCGTGTCGATGGCGGATCTGCGCAGCGCCCTCTACAGCGCCTATGGCGAGCGCCAGGTCTCGACCATCTACGCCCCCAGCAACACCTACCAGGTGCTGATGGAAGCCAGCGAGGCCGACAAGCAGTTCGAGGATGCATTCGGCAAGATCTCGCTGCGCAGCAAGTCCGGTGTGCTGGTGCCGCTGAGCACCTTCGCCACCGTGCAGCGCACCATCGGCCCGACGGCAGTGAACCACCAGGGCCAGCTGCAGGCGGTGACGCTGAGCTTCAATCTCGCGCCCGACGTGCCGCTGGGCACCGCGACCGCGAAGCTCGACGGTTATGTGCTGGAGCTGCAGATGCCCAGCACGCTGATCGGCACCTATGGCGGCGACGCGGCGGTGTTCCAGGACTCGCAGTCCGGGCAGCTCGTGCTGCTGGGGCTGGCGATCCTGGTGATCTACCTGCTGCTGGGCGTGCTCTACGAGAGCTACATCCACCCGCTGACCATCCTGGCCGGCCTGCCCTCGGCGGCGGTGGGTGCGCTGGCGACGCTGACGCTGTTCGGCATGGACCTGACGCTGATCGCCACCATCGGCCTGCTGATGCTGATCGGCATCGTCAAGAAGAACGCGATCATGATGATCGACTTCGCCCTGGAGGCGCAGCGCCACCAGGGCATGACGCCGCACGAGGCCATCCGCCAGGCCTGCCTGCTGCGGCTGCGGCCGATCGTGATGACCACGCTGGCGGCGCTGATGGGCGCATTGCCCATCGCGCTCGGGCTGGGCGCCGGAGCCGAGCTGCGCCAGCCGCTGGGTCTGGCAGTGGTCGGCGGGCTGGTGGTATCGCAGTTCGTCACGCTCTACATCACCCCGGTGATCTACGTGACGCTGGACCGCTGGAGCGGGCGTGGCCCCATCATCGATCCGGAAGTCGGCGACCAGCCCGTCTGACGCGAAAACACCCACCCCCAACGCAACGGCCACCCATTCGGTGGCCGTTGTTCCATCCAAACACGGGAGCACATTCGGGGCGGCCTCTGGTTAACTCTCACCGATACATTTGTATCGTTAATTTACACTTGGTAACGAATCGTTTACTTCAAGGAGAGAGCCTTTGACTATCGCAAAACACCCGAAGCGGCGCAGCGACCAGCCCCCCGCACCGTCCGGCAGGATCCGCCTGATCCAGCTTGGCATCGGCGCCGCCGCACTGGGCAGCATCCTCGCTTTCGGCGAGATCGCGCAGGCCCAGAACACCGTCGAGCCGGCGCCCACGCCGCAGTCGCTCAAGGGTGTTCCGCGGCCCGAGCCGTCCAATCTCGGCGAGTTCGTGCTGAACAAGAGCGAGGCCATCGCGCTGGGCAAGTCGCTGTTCTGGGACATGCAGGTCGGTAGCGACGGCAAGACCGCCTGCGCCTCGTGCCACTTCAGCGCCGGGGCCGACAGCCGCAGCAAGAACCAGCTGTCGCCCGGCCTGAACCGCATGGCCTCGCTGACCTCGCCGAACCCGGACACCACCTTCCAGCTCGGCGGCGTGAACTACCAGTTCAAGCTCGACGACTTCCCCTTCCACAAGCTCGCCGATGCAGGCAACCGCAACTCGTCGGTGCTGAGTTCGGTCAACGACGTGGCCTCGTCGCAGGGCGTGTTCAACGAACAGTTCCTCGGCGTGGTCGGCACGCTGCTGCCCAGCGCCTACCTGCTGCCCTTCACCAACGGCACCTACACGCAGGACGGCTACGCGGCCTGGTACGGCTCGACCACCGAGCAGCGCCAGTTGCTGGCCGATCCGGTCTACCGCATCAGTGGCATCAACACGCGCCGCGTCGAGCCACGCAACACCCCTACCGTGATCAACGCGGTGTTCAACTTCCGCAATTTCTGGGACGGCCGCGCCGAGTTCGTCTTCAACGGCGTCAACCCCTTCGGACTGCGCGACCCGAACGCCCGCGTCTACAAGAACATCCTGAGCGGCTCGACCTGGACGATGCAGCCCACGCAGGTCCGCATCGACAATGCCAGCCTGGCCTCGCAGGCGTCCGGGCCGCCGGGCAGCGATTTCGAG
>JBEANV010000616.1:0-6782 GCA_041165285.1 Pseudomonadota bacterium
TGTGCAGCCTGTACTCACGGTAGCGTTGGGTGGCACGGAAAAGACTGCTGGACAACGGCTTCCCCTGGTGTTTTTTGCATTTTGCCTGTGCTGGACGGGCGGTGAACTGGGACGCCGCCCACCGGTACACTCGCCGCGACCAACAACAACCCAAGGCTTGGCCCCACGATCGACCGTGCCGAGCCTTTTTTCATGGCGCAGGGGAGACCGACAACATGCCGTTTCTGGACTGGGTGAACAAGGCGCAGGCGGTGCGCGTGGCGGCGGGGGTGCCGTACCACCTGCTGAACTTCGAGTCGGCACACGGGGACACGGCGGCGGAGAACCTGCTGATCCAGGGCGACAACCTGCTGGCGCTGAAGGCGCTGCTGCCGTTCTACCGGGGGCGGGTGAAGTGCATCTTCATCGACCCGCCGTACAACACGCAAAGCGCGTTCGAGCACTACGACGACAAGCTGGAGCACAGCCAGTGGCTGAGCATGATGCACCCGCGGCTGGTGCTGCTGCGCGAGCTGTTGGCCGAGGATGGCAGCATCTGGGTGACGATCGACGACAACGAGGCGCATTACCTCAAGGTGCTGATGGACGAGGTGTTCGGGCGGACGAACTTCGTTTCTACTGTGATTTGGCAGAAGCTCCATGCGCGGAACAACTCTGCGCAGCACCTTTCAGCCGATCACGACTTCGTCTTGGTGTACGCGAAGAGTCTGCCGAACTGGAAGCGCAACAAAGTTGCACGAACAGAGGCCAGCGACGCCGATTTCTGGAATCCCGATGATGACCTGCGCGGTCTTTGGCGCCGGTCTGATTTGACGGCAGCCAAACCTTATGCGGATGGCCATTACGAAGTCGTAGGGCCACATGGCGATCGTTTCGTTCCGAGGTCGAACCGGTCTTGGAGCATATCGAGGGCTACTTTTGATGAATTGGTTGCAGATGACCGAATTTGGTGGGGAAAGACCGGTGGCACTTTTCCATTCCGAAAGCGGTTCAAGTCTGAACTCGGTGAACTTGTTCCCACGACCGTTTGGGTGAACGAGGAAGTGGGCAACAACCGTGAGGCCAAGCAAGAAGTCACGAAGATCTTCGGACGCGATGACATTTTTTCCACCCCAAAGCCGGAAAGGCTTCTGGAGCGTGTCCTTGTCATCGCAACAAAGCCCGGTGATCTGGTGCTCGACAGCTTTCTCGGCTCCGCCACGACCTCCGCAGTCGCCCACAAGATGGGCCGCCGCTACATCGGCATCGAGCTGGGCGACCACGCACGGACCCACTGCCTGCCGCGCCTGCAGAAGGTCATTGACGGCGAGCAGGGCGGGATTTCCGAGGCGGTGGGCTGGCAGGGCGGCGGCGGGTTTCGCTTCTACAGGCTGGGCGAGCCGGTATTCGACGCCGACGGCTGCATCAACCCCGCCGTGACCTTCGGCGCGCTGGCCGGCTACCTCTGGCACTTCGAGACGGGCGAGCCGGCGACAGGCGCATTCGCCTCGCCCCTGCTGGGCATCCACGGTGACACCGCCATCTTCCTGCTCTACAACGGCATCCTCGGCGACCGCAAACCGCAGGGCGGCAACGTGCTCACGTCGGCCGTGCTCGCCTATCTGGACCAGCTTCTGACGGACGCGACCCCCGCCGGCCAGCCCCGGCCGACCCGCAAGGTGGTCTACGGCGAAATCACCCGCCTGAGCGACTGGCGGCTCGACGAAGCCCGCATCAGCTTCCGCCAGATCCCCTACGACATCAAGGCGCGTTGAGCACGTACACGACCATGGCCACCTTCCGCCTCAAGGACTACCAGACCCGCGCCCTCGATGCGCTCGACGCCTTTTTCCGCCGCACCCACACCGTCGGGCGCGAGGCGGCCTGGGCCGAGGCCATGGCGCAACAGGGTCTGCGCCACGTCGCCTACGACCCCCGCACGATGGGCGAGACCCCGGCCGTCTGCGTGCGCCTGCCCACCGGCGGCGGCAAGACCACGCTGGCCGCGCACGCCGTGGCCCGCGTCGGCCGCGCCTGCACCGGCACCGACGCCCCCGTCGCCCTGTGGCTGGTGCCCTCCAGCGCCATCCTCGTGCAGACGCTCGCCGCCCTGCGCATCCCCGGCAATCCGTGCCACGAAGGACTGGCCGAGCACTTCGGCGACCGGGTGCGCGTGTGTGCGCTGGACGAGCTGGCCACTGTCGGACCCCACGAGGTCGGTACCTCCGCGGTGATCGTCGTCGCCACCATCCAGTCCTTCAACGTCAAGGACACCAGCCAGCGCAATGTCTACGCCTTCGACGAGTCGCTCGCGCCGCATTTCCAGCACCTCGCCCCCCACCAGACCGCCCACCTCGACACCGTCAGCGCCGCCGACCTCGCCCGCCAGCCCTACCTGACGCCCGCCGACGTGGGCCGCGTCAAGTCCTCGCTGGCGAACTGGCTGGCGCTGCACCGCCCCCTCGTCATCGTGGACGAGGCGCACAACAACCGCACCCACCAGGCGTTCGAGACCCTGCGCCGACTGGCCCCGGCCTGCCTCGTCGAGATGACCGCCACCCCGCCCAAGGGCAGCAACGTCGTCTTCCACGTCGGCGCCCAGGAGCTGCAGCGCGAGGACATGATCAAGCTGCCGATCGTGCTGATGGAGCATCCGCGCAGTTGGCAGGACGCCGTGCGCGACGCCATCCTCACCCGCGCCCGGCTGGAGCTGCTGGCCAACCGCGAAGCCGACTACGTCCGGCCCGTGCTGCTGTTCCAGGCGCAGCCCAAGGGCGGAGAGGCCACCGTCGAGGTGCTGCTGGCGCACCTGACCTCACCCGATGGCGAGAAGTTGCCACGCGAACAGATCGCGGTGGCAACCGGCGACCAGAAGGAACTCGACGGCGTGGTGCTCGGCTCGCCGCTGTGCCCGGTGCGCTTCGTGGTGACGGTCGAGGCACTGAAGGAAGGCTGGGATTGCCCGTTTGCCTACGTGCTGTGCAGCCTGCAGAACGTCCACAGCGCCAAGGACGTGGAGCAGTTGCTGGGCCGCGTGCTGCGCATGCCTTACGCCCGCCCGCGCAAGCAGACCGAGCTGAACCGTGCCTATGCCCATGTCGTCTCCGACAAGACCGCCAGCGTCGCCGATGAACTCGCCGACCGGTTGATCAACAACATGGGCTTCGAGGCGTATGAAGCGGTGCAGGCGATCGTGTCGCCGCAGATCCCGTTGCCCGGTACCGCTGGCACGGTGGACGATGGCCCGCTGTTCGCCATCACGACACCCCGCGTGCCCGACGCGATCGTCAGCCTGCCCGTGATGCCCAGCCAGCCATTGCCGCCGGAGCTGGCGCACTGCATCGAGCTGCGACCCACCACGGCCGGCGCGTCCGCCATCGTGCGTGGAGAAATCACCGAAGCCGTCGAGGCGTTCTTGCTGAGCGGCTGCACCGCGAAGCAGCAAACCGCCGTCGCCGAGTCGATCCAGCGCGAGCGACTGCGCCAGTCGGCCACGCTCGCCCCGGCGGCGCGAGGCGTGCCGTTCGCGCCGCTGCCGCAGCTCGGGCTGGAATGGGAGGGCGAGTGGCACCGGCTCGATCGCCGCCTGTGCGCTGAGCTGGGTGCGTTCGACCTGTTTGCCGAACCAGTGGCGCTGGCGGCGTTTTCGGTGGTCGAGCGCGGCCATGCCTTTGAACTCGGGGTCGAAAATGGCCGGGTTCATTTCGACGTGAAAGAGTCCGAGCAGCTCTACCTCAACGACGTGCCCAGCCAGACAACCGAGCCGGAACTGGTGCGCTGGCTCGACCGCGAGTGCCGTCAGGTCGAGATTGCGCAGCCGGTGATGCTGCGCTGGCTGCTGGTCGTCGTGCAGCACCTGCAGCGCGATCGGGGCCTCACGCTCACGGCGCTGATGCGCAGCCGTTATCCGCTGGCCGAGGCGCTGCGCCGTGACATCGAGCGACGCCGGGAGAACGCGGTGGTGCTTGGGTTCCAGCAGGCGCTACCCGGTCTGGCGGCGCTTCCGGTGGCGCAGGACAGTTTCCGCCACACCTTCTCGTTCCACCCGGATCGCTACGCCGGCCGCCCGCCGTTCTACACAGGACGCTGGCGCTTCGGCAAGCACTACTACGGCAACGACCGCATCCACGACCTGCGCGAACGCACCGAGGTGGGCAAGCAACTGGGCGAGGAGTTTCTCTGCGCCCGTGCGATCGACATGGAGCCACGTGTGCGCCACTGGGTGCGCAATGTCGAGCGCGACGAGCGTTTCTCGTTCTGGCTGCCCGTGGCCTCAGGCTATTTTTATCCGGACTTCGTGGCCGAGCTGACAGACGGACGGGTACTGGTCGTCGAGTACAAGGGGAGTCACCTGATCGACGCATCCCGCACCAAGGTGCAGATCGGCCATCAGTGGGAGGCGACCAGCGGCGGACACGGCCTGTTCCTGATGGCCACCGCCTCGGACGACGACCCGCACCGCCGCGACGTGGCGCGGCAGATTGCCGACAAGATCGACAAGCAGTGAACTCATGAACGCGCTTGACGGTACAGCGCGCTGGCCCGCGTCAGGTGGTCGCGCATCGCCTGCGCCGCGGCGTCGGGGTCACGGGCGGCGATGGCTTCGACGATGCGTTCGTGCTCGGCCAGCGTCAGGTCTTCGGCGCCGGGAGCGCGCACGATCGACTGGTAATACTCGCTGGCCCAGTGGAACAGCGCCTCGACGATGGCCGGGTAGATCGGGTTGCCGCCGATCTGCGCGATCTCCCGGTGGAAGGCCATGTCGCGGGGAAGGAACTGCTCCAGCTCGACCCGGGCAGCGCGGTGTTCCTCCAGCCGCTGGCGCAGGCGGGCGATGTCGTCGGCGGTGGCGCGTTCGGCGGCGGTGCGGGCCAAGCCGGTTTCGAGGAAGACCCGTGCATCCTTCAGGTGCTCCAGCATGTCGGGCTGGCTGTGCAGCAGGTGGCGGGCGCCGCCGGCGATCTGGCCGATCAGCAACTGCGCGGTGGGCACGACAACGCGGGCGCGCTCGCCGTGGCTGATCTCGACGATGCCGGAGCGGGCGAGTTCCTGCAGCGCCTCGCGCACCGCCGGCCGGCCGACGCCGTAGAACTCCATCAGGTCGCGCTCGGACGGCAACTGGTCACCCGGGGCCAGCTCGCCGCTGCGGATGCGCTGCTGCAGCCGGTCCAGCACTTCCTGGAAGAGCTTGCGGCGCTGGATCTGTTCCTTGTGCTGTGGGTGTTGCGCTTGGCTCATGGGCGTGGGCAGGGTCATCGGTCGAGGATAGCGCGGCGGCCTTGCAGCGCCTGACCGAAGAAATCGGCCCCGCCCATCTGGCCACCCTTGAGCACGATCTCCAGTCCGTCGCGCTCGGGCTGCGCCGACCACGCCCGGCACAGCGGCGCGCCCGGCGCCAGCCCGCCCGCGATGCTCAGCGCCGCGATGCCCAGCGCCCCGGCCACGGCGCCCGAGCTGTCGCCGCCGGCCACGACGACGCGGCGCAGTGCAGGCGTGCGGTCGAGCAGGTGGCGCATCACCTCGGCCAGCGCGTCGCCCACCCGGTCGGCGGCCTCGCTGCGCGGCAGGCCGGCCTCGGCGGCGCGGGCGTCGAAGTCCTGCACGGCGGGATCGTCCGGGCCTTCGGCGGAGAACATCAGCGGACTGCGGCCCTCGCGCAGCGCGTCGGCGGCGGCCTGCACGGCGCGTTCGATCTCGCCGCCGCGCTGCCTGGCATCGAGCACGCGGACGATGTCGAGCCGCTCGGTGGCGAAGCCGTGCGCCCGCGCCCAGCCGATCTGCGCCGCCGTCACGGGCGAGCAACTGCCGCTGACGACCGCGATGGCGTCCACCGCCTCGGTGCGGGGCAGTCCGGGTGGCGGCGGCAACCAGCCGCGCTGCCGCCAGTGCGCCGCCAGCGCGTCCTGCAACCCCGACGACGACGCCGAGAACAGCCCCGCGCCCCGCCCTTCCCACACGGCCCGCCCCGCCTCGGCCAGCGTTGCCTCGTCGATCACGTCGAGCAGCACCACCGGCACATCCGCACCGGCCAGCGCGTCCCGCCGCGCCGCACCCGCGCCGGTCTGCCACTGCACCAGGTCGATCAGCTCGATGCGCCGGCCGGTCTGCGCGGCAAGGTGGCGGCGCAGGTCCGCCTCGTGCATCGGCGTCACCGGGTGGCGGCTCATGGTGGGATGGCGGTCGAGGCGGTGCGTCGCGCCGTCCACCGTGGCGAACAGGTTGCCGAACGCCTGATACCGCTTGAGCCGAGGCGCCCCGACCACCGTCGGTGACCACGCGCCGGGCATCAGCTTGGTCCCGATGTCGATGGCGCGGCCGATCGAACCACGCTGCGGCGATGAATCGAAGGTGGAGCAGACCTTGTACTGCAGGATCGGCGCCCCGAACGCCCGCAGCCGCTCGAAGGCGTCGCGCAGGTACCGGTCCATCCACTCGGGCGTCTGGCTGCGCGCCGTCGTCGCCAGCCCGATGCAGCGTACGCCGTCGAAACGCTGCACCCACGCGGGGTCGGGCGGCTGCAGGAACAGCACGGTGGACACGCCCGCCGCCGTGAACGCTTCCATCACGTCGGTGGATCCGGTGAAATCGTCGCCGCAGTAGGCCAGCAGCGGGCCGGCCGGCCAGTCGCGGCCCTCCTCCGCCATCACCAGAACCCCAGCGCGTCGCGCAACTCGGGCTGTGCGCGCGCCGCTTCGTCCAGCGGCACGCCGTCCACCGCCGCATCCCACGCCTG
The DNA here is from genome assembly GCA_041165285.1 of Pseudomonadota bacterium. Lineage (GTDB taxonomy): Bacteria > Pseudomonadota > Gammaproteobacteria > Burkholderiales > Burkholderiaceae_C > Sphaerotilus. The sequence continues at coordinate 6,713 of JBEANV010000616.1, forward strand.
TCGCAGCGCGGTAACGCCGGCCGAGACACCGCCCGGGTGGCCGAAGATGCCGCCGCCGGCTGCGAAGATC
>JBEANV010000617.1:0-12711 GCA_041165285.1 Pseudomonadota bacterium
AACCCGGTGGACGTGCACCAGCGCGCCCTGCGCCGCCTGGCCACGCAGGACAGCCTGACCGGCGCCACCAACCGCCGCGGCTTCATGGACCGGTTGCTGCGCGCGCAGTCGGAGGCGGAACTGCAGGCGGCGCCGCTGTCGCTGGTGATGGTCGATCTGGACCACTTCAAGCGCATCAACGACGAACACGGCCACGGTGCGGGCGACGCGGTGCTGCGCGAGGTGGCGCACCGGATGCGCCGCCAGATCCGGCGGGCCGATCTGCTCGGGCGGCTCGGCGGCGAGGAGTTCGCCATCCTGCTGCCCGACACCGATCTGGTCGGTGCCCGCACGCAGGCCGAACACCTGCTCGCCGCCCTGCGCAGCCAGCCCTTTGCGCTTGTGGGCACCGTCACCGCCAGCCTCGGGGTAGCGCAGTGGAACGGGCGGGAGGCGGCCTCGTCCTGGCTGCACCGGGCCGACCTGGCGCTCTACGAGGCCAAGCACCTCGGCCGTGACCGGCTGGTGGTGGCCGAAGACCTCGACACCGACCTGCTCACGACCCGGCCGGATTTGCTGGATTGAACGGCCGGACCGGCAGGATTCAGCGGCGTTCGAACTTGAACACGGCCGTGCTGGCGCGCAGATTGGGCAGGTGGCGCACCACTTCACCCTCGTGCAGCCCGAACGCATCGAGGGTGCGCAGGCCATTTTTCTCGGCCAGTATCCGGAAATCGGCGAAGGTGCCGACGCGGATGTTGGGCGTGTCGTACCACTGGTAGGGCAGCACCTTGGTCACCGGCATGCGCCCGCGCAGCACCTGCAGCCGGTTCGGCCAGTGCGCGAAGTTGGGAAAGCTGACGATGCCGATGCGGCCGACCCGCGCGGTCTCGCGCAGCATGCCTTCGGTGTTGCGCAGGTTCTGCAGCGTATCGAGCTGCAGCACGACGTCGAAGCTGTTGTCCTCGAACAGGCTCAGGCCCTCTTCGAGGTTGCGCTGCAGCACGTTGACGCCGCGCTGCACGCCCGCCAGCACCTTGGCGTCGTCCAGCTCGACCCCGTAGCCGCGGCAGCCGCGCTGGTCGCGCAGCAGTGCCAGCAGCGCGCCGTCGCCGCAGCCCAGGTCCAGCACGCGGCTGCCCTCGGGCACCAGGGCGGCGATGATCTCCATGGCCTGGCGGTTGCTCATGCGTGGACCTCCCCGGTGATCTCGGCCGCGATGTTGTCGTAGCAGGCGCGCACCACGCCGTGGTAGCGGGCGTCGTCCAGCAGGAAAGCGTCGTGGCCGTGTGGCGCATCGATCTCGGCGTAGCTCACGTCGCGCCGGTTGTCGAGCAGCGCCTTGACGATCTCGCGCGAGCGCAGCGGCGAGAAGCGCCAGTCGGTCGTGAAGCTCACCACCAGGAACTTCGCCTGCGCCCGTGCGAGTGCGGCCGACAGGTTGCCGCCGTACTCGCGCGCCGGATCGAAGTAGTCGAGTGCCCGCGTGATCAGCAGGTAGGTGTTGGCGTCGAAGTAATCGCTGAACTTGTCGCCCTGGTAGCGCAGGTAGCTCTCGATCTGGAACTCGATCTCCTGCGTGCTGTAGGACAGTTCGGCCGAGCGCAGCGCGCGGCCGAACTTGGTCTCCATCGAGTCGTCGGACAGGTAGGTGATGTGGCCGATCATGCGGGCCACCGTCAGCCCGCGCTTCGGGACCACGCCATGGGCGTAGAAGTGGCCGCCGTGGAAGTCCGGGTCGGTGACGATGGCGCGGCGGGCGACCTCGTTGAACGCGATGTTCTGCGCCGACAAGTTCGGCGCCGAGGCGATCACCAGCGCGTGGCGGACCCGTTCGGGGTAGCGCAGCGTCCAGCTCAGCGCCTGCATGCCGCCGAGGCTGCCGCCCATGACGGCGGCAAGCTGCGTGATGCCCAGTTGGTCGAGCAACCGCGCCTGCGCATCGACCCAGTCCTCGACCGTCACGACCGGAAAGTCGCTGCCATAGGGGCGGCCGGTATCGGGGTTGACGTGCATCGGGCCGGTGGAGCCGAAACACGAACCCGGGTTGTTGACGCAGACCACGAAGAAGCGGTCCGTGTCGAGCGGCTGGCCGGGGCCGATCAGGTTGTCCCACCAGCCGACGTTCTTCGGCTGGTCGGCATAGGCACCGGCGACATGGTGGCTGGCGTTGAGTGCGTGGCAGACGAGCACGGCATTGCTGCGCGCGGCATTGAGCGTGCCGTAGGTCTCGTACATGAGCGTGTAGTCGCGCAGCGCGGTGCCGCTGCGCAGCGGCAGGGGCTCGGCAAAGTGCATCTGCAGCGCGGAGAATGGACCCGGCAACGACAAGGAGAGGCTCCTGAAAAAAAACCGGTCGCCACCATCGAGGCAGTCACCGGGTCGTCGGGTGCCCCTCTTTAGCGGCATTTGTAGAGCGCCCGCAATCCGGACCAAATCGGCGCTGTGGTTGGCAGTGTAGCGCGGCACGGCGCGCCGACTGGGCGAACGGCTCTGCGCAGTCGGGTCAGGCGGATGTCCCCGAGACCGGTGGTGATGCCGGGCCGCCGTCCCTCGACTTCGGGATGGGAGGAAGCGGCCTCGGCTATTCACAATTGTTACACCGCGGTTCGATCCGTCACCATGCGCCCCATCTTCTCTTCAGACCTGCCTTACCCCGTGACCCTCCTTGCGCTTCCTGACCTGCCGAACGATCCCTGGCTGCTGGCCCTGTGCACCGTGGTGGGGTTGGCAGTGGCCGGACTGGTGTGGGTGCGCTGGATACCGGGCGCACTGCGCCGGCCGTTCGAGCCGAGCAGCGGCTGGCCTGGCAGCGCCAGCGCGATGGGCAATGCGTCGATCGGCGAAGTGCAGGACCGGCTCGGCATGCAGTTGCTCACCGCGCGCACCATGGCGCAGACCGGTGGCCACTTGCCGGCGGGGGCGCGGCTGCAGCAGCTCGACCACCAGCTTGCCCAGGCCCTGTTGTCGCTGCGCCTGATGCGCGATGCGATGCGCACGGAGCCGGCATCCCTGGCCGACGGCCTCACCGGGCTGCACGCCCATTTCCAGCCGGTCCTGGCCGAGCGGGGCATTCGGCTGGAGTGGGAGCTGACGCCGCAGGCCGAGCAGGTGGCCCTGTCGGCAAGAGAGCGGCTGCATCTGCTGCGGGTGGTGCAGGAAGCCCTGGACAACGCGGTCGCACACGCCCGGAACGCGACACTGGTGTCGGTGTCATGCAGCAAGGTGGATCGGCGTGGCCAGCGGCCCAGCCTGACGCTGGCCGTGCGGGATGACGGGAAAAACCACGGTGCGGCGATTCACGCGCAGCGGCCCGACTTTGTCTACACCGGCACCGGCCTGGCCCGACTGGAGCACCAGGCCACCGAAATCGGCGCCCGGCTTGCCATGGGTCCGGGGCCGAACGGCTGGGTGGTGGAGGTGGCGCTGCCGCTGGCCTGACAGCCGACGGCTGGTGGCCTCAGGGCGTGGGCGGCAGGGTATTGGCGAAGCTCGGCCGCAGCGAAAGCTTCTGCATCAGGCGAGCCAGATTGGGATGCTCCTCGCGCCAGGCGATCTGCGGGAAGCGGAAATCCAGGTAGCCGAGCGCACAGCCCACGGCGATGTCGGCCAGCGAGGGATGCAGCCCGGCGAACCAGGCCCGGTCCTCCAGGCCGCGGCCCAGCGCCAGCACGCTGGCGTGGACCTTGCCCATCTGGCGGTCGATCCAGGCGCCACTGCGCTCATGGTCGGCGCGACCGGGCCACGTGGTCTCCAGACGGGCCAGCACGGCTGCATCGAGCAGCCCGTCGGCCAGCGCCTCCCACGTGCGCACCTCAGCGCGCTCGCGGCCCTTTTCAGGGATGAGACGGCCTACCGGGGACAGCGTATCCACGTATTCGACGATCACCCGGGAATCGAACAGCGTATCGCCCCCTTCAAGCATCAGGCAGGGAACCTGGCCAAGCGGATTGGCCTCATTCAGACTCGACGGGTCAGACCAGGGGTCTTCCAGCACGAGCTTGTAATCGAGTTTCTTCTCCGCCAGCACGATGCGCACCTTGCGAACATAGGGGCTGGTGAGCGAGCCGATGAGTTTCATGAGCAGGCGTGAATGTTGTATTTTTGCAGGGGACGTCCCTGGGCCATTCTAGCCGGCCACTCCTGTCAACGCGCAAACGGCGCCCGTCAGGCCGCGATCTGCCTGTGCTGCAGGCGACCTGCGCGCATCTCCTCGTCACACCGCCGCATGAGCGTCTCGATGGAGTCTCCCGTGCGCGCCTGGGCGTGGCTGATGCTGACTTGCACCGCCAGCCCCTCCGTCAGCGCCGACCAGTCGTGCGCCAGCACCGCCTCGGCGATGCGCTGACAGACCCGCGCCGTGTCGTCCGCCGACGAGCGGTGCAGCAGCACAGCGAATTCGTCGTGGGTCCAGCGGGCCGGCAGGTCGCCCGCACGCAGCGTCTCGCGCAGCAGCCGCGCGACCGCGCACAGCACGCGGTCACGGATCAGCGGGGCGTGGCGCTCGGCAAGCTCATGGATGCCGGTGACACCGATCTGGAGCACCGAGCAGCGCGCGCGCGACAGGTCCATGGTGCGCAGCAGTTCCTGGGCACGCTGCAAAAAGTAACCACGGGCATGCAGGCCCGTCAGGCTGTCGTCCGACGGTCGGCTGAGCCGCGTGCGCTGCTGCAGATCGCGCTCGCGGGCCTGGGCAAGGAACTGCGCCAGCCGGACGTGGCTGGGCAGGGCACGCTCGTGGCCGCCGTGGCGCCGCTGCGCGCTTTCCCGCGCGACATCCAGCGCCAGCGCGTGTTTGCCCTGGGTCAGCAGCAAACTGGACAGCATCCGGGCACCCTGCTCGGCCAGCGCTTCGTGCGACAGACGATGGGCTTCGTCGAAGACCCGGCGTGCCGACGCCTCAGCCGCCGGCCAGGCGCGCTGTTTCAGGGCAATCTCGGCTGCGGCCCAGACCGCGAGCAAATCGAGCCACGGCCGCTCGTCCTGCGTGAGCGGCCGGATGGAAGCCAGTTGCACCCGGGCCCGCTCGGCCTCGCCACGCCAGCAAGTGAGGAGCACTTGCACCCAGCCCAACTGGAAGCGACCGGCGCGTGGCGCCAGTGCATGCAGGCCGCCAGGCGTGGCCTCGCAGCACGCCATCACCTCGGCCACCGTGGCCTGGACAGCCAGAAAGGCCGCAGCCTCCGCACTGCGTTCGTCCTGCCGGATGCAATGCCAGGACTGGATGCAGGCCCGCTCGATGAGCAGCTGCACGACCCGTTCGGTGCCCGCCCCTGCGCGCGCCTGTTCCTGCGCGCTGTCGAAGCAGTCGAGCGCTGCCTCGTTCTGCCCCGCCCAGCCGAAGGCCAGGGCCAGCGCCTCGGTGGCCAGGATGCGGTCATCGGCGTTCTGGCCATCCTCTGCCAGGTGCCGGGCCAGCAGGCCAGCTTCGATCGACTCGTTGGGGCGGTTCAACGCCGTGGCCGCCACGCAGGCCAGCAGCCGCGCCTGCACCAGATCCCGGTCGGAATCACCCGCATGCAGCAGCGCCATGGCACGCCGCGCGGCCTCCAGCATGTCGAGGTAGGCCGACTGGAACTGGTCGCAACGCGCCCGGTGCAGCCAGCCGCGCGCCTGCGCACGCGCATCATCGCCAGCGCCAGCCAGCTCGATCAGCCGCAGTGCCTGCAGACGGCAGTCGCCGACGGCGCCGGAGCGCCACAGGGCACCGCAGGTCGCGTCGAGTTCGTCCAGGCTCAGCAGGTCGGTCATGTGTTCCTCATCGTTCGTCTTGTTGGTGCCGCAAAAGTTGCGCATAGACAGTCAAAGCAACCAACGGCCAGCACCCTGAAAATGACAGAAAGTATGGAACGTCCGGCCAGCAAGACCTGCGCAGAAATTGACAATTACCACAAATTTCACTTCTGATTCCCGCAAATAGAGGTGCCAACTGGTAATGCAATTCCGCATCAGCCAGAACGCAACCGGTTGGCGCCAGACCACGCCAGATCAATTGTTACTGAATATTTCTTCCGACTTCGGCGCCCGGCCAACGCAGCCACGGACTCGGAATGGGTGGGATTCCTTTCATTCGCATGAACAACAGACCCGGCACATGGGAATATGCCCCACGTTCTGTGCGAATCTGTGAACCTTGACACGTCCGAGAGACGGTTTTGACTGGATGAATCCCATGATGCCTGTCCTGGCTGCTTCCGCTTCGGTGCGCACACGCCCTTTCGTCGAGGCACCCGGTCGCTCCGCGATCCGCTTCAATGAAGTGCTGCTGGCCACCGAGCGTCTGGCACGTTGGCGCATCGGCGCCACAGTGAATTACCGCCCGCTGAGCGATGAATCGCCGCGCCGCGTCGCCCAGCGCCTGCTGGCCAGCCTCGCGCCGCTGGCCGGGTTGCGCTCGAATGCTCAGCTGCTGGTGCATGTGGCGGCACTTGGCTACGACCGGACGCTGCTGGCCGAGGTGCTGCAGGCCGCGCGCGCCGCTGGCGTCGCCGTGACGCTGGACATGACGGTGGCGGAGCGCTCGGACGCGCTGATGGGCTGCGCCGCTGATCTGCACCCCGACCACGGCGATCTGGGTCTGACCCTGTCCTGCGACCGCGAGCGCAGCCTGGGTGACGCGGACACCGCCTGCGCCATGGGCTTGCGTCTGCGCCTCGTGCATGAACGGCGCAACGAGACCGGTGCTGGCCGCAAGGTGTCGGCAGACGCCTTTGCACGGATGGTCGATCGGGTGGCCGGCCGCGCGTGCCATGTGACCCTCGTCTGCCATGACCCGCAGATCGTCGCGGACAGCCTGGAGCGGCTGCGCGCCGCGGGCACGCCGGTGGCGCTGGAGCTGCTGCCTGAACTGCCGCACCAAGGTGTGCTGTGGGTGGCACGCACGCACCACCTGCCGATCCGCAGTTGCGTCAGCTACGGCCGACCCCAGGCCGCGTCACACTTCGGCCCGACGGCGCACACGCCACGGGTGTTGTGGTGGTCCACGCTGAGCAACAGCCTGGGCACGCTGCTGCCAGCCGCCGGTCACGCCTGATGACTCCTCAGTCGGTGGCCCCGCCGGCGGGCGGCGGCAGCAGGTGCGCATCCCCGGGTTCTTCTTCGCCGAGCCGGCGTTGTACGCTCTCGGGCGCCGGGACTGGCGTAGCCCGCGCCAACGCCATCCACACGGCAAACGGCAGGCCGGCTTCGTGCGGCAACGCCCGCGCAGGCGCCGGACGCAGGGTCTCCAGCACACCACCGCGCATCTCCATCACCCCACATTCGGGCGGCACCTCGTCCGCACGGCCGATGCCTTCCGCCAGCACATAGACGACGGAGCCCGCCATGTCGAGGTAGGCCGCGCGCTTGGTCGGCCGGCGCAGGTCGGCCAGCAGGTCGGCGCGGCGCACCTTGATCTCGTGGACCACTGGCTGCAGGTAGGCCGCCACCGAGGTGTGGCGCACCGAAAACACGTCCGGCATCGCCATCTGCCAGCCCTCCCCCTCGTCGGTCGCCACCCGTGCCCGCAAGGACAGGCCGCGCCAGGCGATGCGGCCTTCGCGGATCATCGCCTGCGCCACCTGTTCGACCAGCGCCTCGTGGTCGCTGCGCGCGGCGCGGTTGAGGGCCGCGGATTCGGCCAGCGTCTGGATGCCGGCGTCGGTCACGCGCAATGTGCAGCGGCCGGCGGCGTCATGGACCCGCTCCAGCAGGCCCGCGGCCAGCAATTCAGCTTCGACGATGTCCTGGGCGGGCCAACCGGCCGAGCGCCAGACCTCGCGCAGACGGCGGCGGTGCAGGCTGGTGAGACGGGAAACAGTCATGGGCGTGGGAGCGGCTGCGGTGGCGTCGATCATGCCGCAGGCTCCATGCGCCTGCACCGTCCCTGCGGATGGTGCAGACAGGCCGCGGGCCTCACCGCGACGCGTCGAGCATCGCCCGATAGTCCGCGGCATCGGCCAGCCGCGGGTTGGTCTTGTGGCAGTGGTCGGCCATCGCACCGGCGATGACCCGGTCGTAAAGCGCCCCGTCCACGCCCATCGCCGCAAGCCCGGACGGCAGCCCCAGACGCGCGTTCAGGTCACGGATCGCGGGCCCGATGTCGCCGGCCGAAGCCAGCCCCATCGCCTGGGCCATGCGTTCCAGGCGGCGCTCGCGCTGCACCGAGTCGGCCTCGGCATTGAAGGCCACCACGGCAGGGAGGAACACGGCGTTGAGCGTGCCGTGGTGCAGCCGCGGATTGACACCGCCCAGGCTGTGGCTGAGCGAATGCACGCAGCCGAGGCCCTTCTGAAACGCCATCGCACCCTGCATGGACGCGCTCATCATGTTCAGCCGCGCCTCGCGGTCCTGGCCATCGCGGGTCGCCCGCTCGATGTGTGCCCAGCCGCGGGCCAGGCCGTCGAGCGCGATGCCATCGGCAGGCGGGTTGAACGGCGCGGCCATGAAGGTTTCCATGCAGTGCGCGATGGCGTCCATGCCGGTGGCAGCGGTGAGCAGGGGCGGCAGGCCGAGCGTGAGGCCGGGGTCACAGACCGCGGCCCTGGGCATGAGGTGCCACGAGTGGAAGCCGAGCTTGCGGCCATCCTCCACGATCAGGATTGCGCCGCGCGCCACTTCGCTGCCGGTGCCAGCCGTGGTCGGCACGGCGATCAATGGAGCGACTGCTGCGGTGATCTTCGGAGATCCGCCCTCGATCGTCGCGTAAGTGGTCAACGGACCAGGGTGGGTCGCAGCGATCGCAACCCCCTTGGCCAAGTCGATGCTGGAGCCACCGCCCACCGCGATCAGGCCATCGCAGCCGCCGCGCCGATAGGCCTCGACCGCCGCACGCACGGCGGCTTCGGTCGGGTTGGACGGCGTCTGGTCGAACACGGAGACCGGCAGATCCCGCAGCGCATCCAGCGCCGGCTGCAGCACACCCGCGGCACGCACGCCAGCATCGGTGACCACCAGCGGCCGGGTGATGCCGGTGCGGACACATTCCTCGGCGAGCAGGCGCACGGCGCCGAATTCGATCTGGATCTGGGTGAGGTAGAGGATGAGCGACATGCCGCCATCCTAGGCAGCCGACTCGCCGGCCGCAGCACAGGATTACCCCAGCGCTGTCACCCTGGCGTCACCCCAGCGCGCGCTCCAGCAGGTGCAGGGCCAGCCCGATCACGCCGCCCACCACCGTGCCATTGAGCCGGATGAACTGCAGGTCACGCCCGACGCCCAGCTCCAGCTCACGCACCAGCAACTCGTCCGGCCAGTCGCGCACCGTCCGGGCGATGTGCTCGCCCGCCCCGTCGCGCAGTGCAGGCGCCCAGTGCGCGACAGCCGATTCCAGGTGCTCCTGCAACGCCCCGCGCAAGGCGCCGTCCGTGACCAGGGTCTGGCCCAAGCGCTGCGCCACCACGCCCATCTGCGTACTCAGGCGCGAGCCGGGCGTGGCCAGGTCATCGGCCAGCCAGCGGCGCAGCTCGTCCCACAGGCCATGTACCTGCGCCTGCAGCTCGGGTGCGTGCAGCCAGCGGTTCTTGGCCTCGTTGATGCGGGCGGCGAAATCAGGATCGGTGCGCAGTCGCTCGATCCACTCGGCGACCACCGCATCGAAGGCCAGCCGGCGCGGGTGCTGCGGATCGTCGCAGACCTCGCGCAACCAGCCCGCCAGGCCGCGAGAGGTGGCCGCACCCAGCTTGAGGCCGAAGTCCTCCGGCTTGCCCATCATCGCCAGCCCGCGCAGCAGCATCGGGTACTCGCGCCCGGCGATCTCCAGCATCATCGACGCCAGCATGCGCTGCACCGGCTCGGTCTCGACGTGGTCGGCGGCCTCCTGCAAGGCTTGGCCGAACAGGGCCTGGTGGCGGCCTTGCGCGGTCAGCGTCTCCAGCAGATCGCTGGCCGAGCGCGACAGGTCCAGCCCCTCCAGCCGGGCGGTCACAGCGCGCTGCACCGTCTCTCGCACCCGGACGTCGTCCAGGCAGGCGAGCACCTCGGACAGCACACCTTGCAGGTGCCCGCCCAGGCGCTGTGCGTGGTCCGGCTGGCTGAGCCAGCCACCGAGGCGTCGAATCGGGTCGAAGCCGCGCAGCCGCGCGATCAGCATCGGTGTGTCGAGGAAGCGGTCGCGAATGAAGCCCCCGAGCTGGTCGGCGAGCTGCGCCTTTTTGCGCGGCACGATGGCGGTGTGCGGAAACGGCAGTCCCAAGGGCCGGCGGAACAACGCAACGACGGCAAACCAGTCCGCCAGCGCGCCCACCATCGCCGCGCCTGCAAACGCCGCCACCCAGTCCCAGGCGCCCACGCGGCGCTGTGCCAGCGCCAGGGCCAGCAGTGCCGCACAGGCCAGCAGCAGCGCGAGGGCGATCATCTTCATCTGGCGCAGGCGGGCCGCGCGGTCGACAGGCAAGGCGTTCAGCATCGGAGCAAGGGGAACAGCAGTGGCAACCGCGCGATTGTGCGTGAACGGGCGGGGCCAATGAACAATGTGCGCATAACGCACCATCCGCGATTCAATGGGCGCATACCGCACAAACATGTGCGCCCCATCCCGCGGTCACTACCCTTGATCCAGAGCAGATCCCATGAACCCCCACGCCACCGACACCCCCGCCATCGCAGACCGTGACTTGCTGGGCGCACTGGAAAAAGGCCTGCTGGTCATCGAGGCCTTCGATCAGGACCGCGCCCGCCTGACGATCAGCGAGGTCGCCGTGCGCACCGGGCTGACGCGGGCGGCCGTACGGCGCTGCCTGCTGACACTGGTCCACCTGGGCTATGCGCGGCAGGACGAGCGGCATTTTTCGCTCAGTCCCAAGGTCATGCGGCTCGGCCAGTCCTATATGCATTCGGCCAAGCTGCCGCGGGCGATTCAGCCGCAGCTGCAGAAGATCGCGATGGCGATGCAGGAAGCCAGTTCAGCCGGTGTGCTCGATGGCGACGATGTGATCGCCGTCGCCGCGGTGACCGCCGGGCGGGTGGTGTCCTCGACACTGCAACCCGGTACGCGCGTACCAGCCTACTGCACCGCCAATGGCCGTGTGCTCACGGCGTGGCTGCCGACCGCCGAGCGTGACGCCTGGATCGACCGCCAGGAGATGCCGGCCCGCACGCTCCACACGCTGACCGACCGCCAACGCCTGCGCGAAGAGCTGGCCCGCGTGCGCGCCCAGGGCTATGCGCTGGTGGACCAGGAACTGGAGCCGGGGCTGCGCACGGTCGCCGTGCCGCTGCGCAACCGGCGTGGCGAGATCGTGGCGGCCATGAATGTCAGCGTGCATGCCGCGCGCGTGCGCATCGAAGACCTGCTCGACCGCTGCCTGCCGATGCTGCTGCAGGCACAGGAACAACTCAAACCGCTCTTGTAGCGACTTCACCCTGCGGAGATTTTCCCCATGTTCACCACACCCATTCCCGCCCGCACCCAGGTGGCCATCGTTGGCGCAGGCCCTTCTGGGCTACTGCTCGGCCAGTTGCTCCACCGCGCGGGCATTGACAACGTCATCCTCGAAGCGCGCAGTGCCGAGTACGTGCTGGGCCGCATCCGGGCCGGTGTGCTGGAACAGGTCACCACCGAGCTGCTCGACGAAGCCGGCGTGGGCGAGCGCATGCACAGCGAAGGGCTGGTCCACGGCGGCATTGAACTGGCCTTTGCCGGGCAGCGCCACCGCATCGATCTTCAGACGCTGACCGGCGGCAAGACCGTGATGGTTTATGGTCAGACCGAGGTCACCCGCGACTTGATGGACGCACGCACGGCCTCGGGTGCGCCCATCGTCCATGAAGCAGCGGAGGTGCAGCTGCACGACATCGACAGCCCTTCTCCGCGCGTGAGCTACCTGCACGAAGGAGTGCGCCACGACCTCGTTTGCGACTTCATCGCCGGCTGCGACGGCTTCCACGGCGTGTGCCGGGCCAGCGTGCCACTGGAACGGATCCGACATTTCGAGCGGGTCTATCCCTTCGGCTGGCTGGGCATCCTGGCCGATGTGCCGCCGGTGTCGGACGAGCTGATCTATTCCAACCACGAGCGCGGTTTCGCGTTATGCAGCATGCGCAGCAAGACCCGCGTGCGCCACTACGTGCAATGTTCGCTGCAGGACAAGGTGGAAGACTGGAGTGATGCGCGCTTCTGGGAGGAGTTGCGCAGCCGGCTCGACCCGGAGGCCGCCGCGCACATGGTCACCGGCCCATCGATCGAGAAGAGCATTGCACCGCTGCGCAGCTTCGTGGCTGAACCGATGCGATTCGGACAACTCTTCCTCGCTGGCGATGCCGCCCACATCGTTCCGCCCACGGGTGCCAAAGGCCTGAACCTTGCTGCGGCTGACGTGCGATACCTGAGCCGTGCGTTCATCGAATTCTATGGAGACAAGAGCCGCGCCGGTATCGACGATTACTCGCACAGGGCACTGCGACGTGTGTGGAAGGCCGAGCGCTTCAGCTGGCACCTGACCAGTATGCTGCACAAATTCCCCGCTGGCGCAGGTGATACCGGAGAGGTTGGCCACCGGATGCAGACCGCCGAGCTGGATTACCTTGTCCATTCCACTGCAGCGATGACTTCGCTGGCCGAGAACTATGTAGGTCTGCCGTTCGAGGAATGAACGGAATATCCCGGCCAGTCGGGATATTCAAAATCGATTCCCCAAAGCAAAACCCCCTCTGACCGTGAAGATCAGAGGGGGTTTTTAGGTAGAAGCCTGACGATGACCTACTTTCACACGCGCGGTGCGCACTATCATCGGCGCTGAGTCGTTTCACGGTCCT
>JBEANV010000618.1:0-2633 GCA_041165285.1 Pseudomonadota bacterium
CTGAAGCTGCTGCGACTGGACCACCGACAGCACGACCAATTGCCCCAGCGTCTTGGCCAGTGCCGAGACCTCCAGATCCGCCGTGCCCGGCCGGTGGTCGCCCGCAGCGATGGCCTGCCACAGCGGCTGCAGCGAGTCGTGCATCCCGACCGGGCCGTGGATGCGCTGGAAATCGTCCAGCCGCCGGAAGTGGCGGCGGAAGTCGTTGACGATGCCGTCGAAATCCGCGTTCTGCAGGACGTCCTGCGGCACGTTGATTTGGGCGATCTGGCTGATGATTTCGGACATGGTCCATTCTAGGAAGCCTGCCGGTCAGCCTGGGGGCCGATATCGCGGGACGTTCTGACGCAATCTCAGGCTTTGCGCCGGTCAGAGCCGATCCGGAAGATCGCGCCACGCGATGGCCTGCACACCCTGACGCTCGGCACTCTGGTTGCCGCCGTAGACCAGCCAGGGCGTTTCGGCGGGGGTATCGGCCAACGCCTGCCAGCGCCGCAACGGCCCGAGCCAGTCGCTGGCGAAGGTGGCGCCCGACTTCAGCTCCATCGGCTGCAGGCGACCCTCGCGTTCTCGCAGCAAGTCCACTTCGAGCCCGGCGCCATCGCGCCAGAAGTACAGGTCGGCGGCCTCGCCGCGGTGGAAGGCGTGCTTGACGCATTCGGTGACGATGAGTGTCTCGAAGAGCGCGCCGCGCTGGGCATGGGTGCCGAGCGTCTCGGCGCTGCGGATGCCCAGCAGCCACGCCATCAGTCCGGGGTCGAGCAGGTAGAGCTTGGGGGTCTTGACCAGCCGCTTGCCGAAGTTGCGCTGGTAGGGCCGCAGCAGCAGGACCAGATAACTCGCTTCGAGCACCGTCAGCCACGCGCGCGCGGTGACGTGGGTGAGCCACAGTCGCCGGCCAGCGCGCTGAGGTTGAGCAACTGGCTCGAGCGGGCCGCGCACAAGCGCAGGAAACGCTGGGACAGCGACAGGTCGCGCACCGCCAGTATCTGGCGCACGTCCCGCTGCCGCCAGTTCCCCCATCGAGAAGGGCAGCAACTGCACCAGCCCGACCCGCCCGGCCAGCGACTGCGTCAGCCCCGACACCAGCCCCGGTTGCTGCGAGCCGGTCAGCACGAAATCGCCCATGCGCTGGCGGCTGTCCACCAGCGCCTGCAGGTAGGAGAACAGGGCAGGACAACGCTGGATCTCGTCGAGCACGGCCCCGTTGGCGTCGAAGCGGGCCAGGAAGCGCCGCGGATCCACGGTGGCGAACTCGCGTTCGTCAGGGTCTTCGAGCGAGATGTAGGGCTTGTCCGGGAACACCGTGCGGGCCAGTGTCGTCTTGCCGGACTGGCGCGGGCTGTGGCAGCAAGGCTGTGCAGATTGAAGATTGAAACTTCAATCTGCACAACGCCACTTCCCGTCACACCACGAAGATCTTCCCCGGATTCATGATGTCCTTCGGGTCCAGCGCCTGCTTGATCGCCCGCATCAGCCCGACCGCCCCCGCGCCGGCCTCGTCGAGCAGGAAGCCCATCTTGTGCAGCCCCACGCCGTGCTCGCCGCTGCAGGTGCCTTCCATGCGCAGCGTGCGCTCGACCAGCCGGTGGTTCAGCGCCTCGGCGAGTTCGCGTTCGGCGGGCTGGTCCGGGTCGATCAGGTAGCCGAAGTGGAAGTTGCCGTCACCGACGTGGCCGACGAGGAAGTAGGGCAGGCCGCTCGCGTCGACATCGGCCACCGATTCGGCGATCAGCTCGGCTAGCCGCGAGATCGGCACGCACGCATCCGTGGACATCGCCCGGCAGCCCGGGCGGCTCTGGATCGCGGCGAAGTAGGCGTGGTGGCGGGCGGTCCACAGCCGGGTGCGCTCCTCCGGGGTCGAGGCCCACTCGAAGGCTTCGCCGCCGTGCTCGGCGGCGATGTCCTGCACCGTCTGCGCCTGCTCGGCCACGCTGGCGGGCGAGCCGTGGAACTCCATCAGCAGCATTGGCCGCTCGGCGAGCCCCAGGCCGCTGTGCCGGTTGACCAGTCCGACGGTGTTGGCGTCCACCAGCTCGACGCGCGCGATCGGCACGCCCATCTGGATCGTCATGATCGTGGTCTGCACCGCCGCGTCGATGCTCGGGAAATGGCAGATCGCCGCCGACACCGCTTCGGGCAACGGGTAGAGCTTGAGCGTGACCTCGGTCATCACGCCCAGCGTGCCTTCGCTGCCGACGAACAGGCGCGTCAGGTCGTAGCCGGCGGCGGATTTGCGCGCCCGCGTGCCGGTGTGGATCCACTCGCCGGACGCCGTGACGACGCCGAGGCCGAGCACGTTCTCGCGCATCGTGCCGTAGCGCACCGCGTTGGTCCCTGAGGCGCGGGTGGCCGCCATGCCGCCTAGTGATGCGTCGGCGCCGGGGTCGATCGGGAAGAACAGACCCGTGTCGCGGATCTCGCGGTTGAGCTGCGTGCGCGTGACGCCGGCCTGCACGGTGACGGTCAGGTCCTCCGGGTTGAGCTGCAGCACGCGGTTCATGCGCGAGAGGTCCAGGCTCATGCCGCCCTGCACGGCCAGCAGGTGGCCCTCCAGCGACGAGCCCACGCCGAACGGGATCACCGGCACCGCGTACCGGTCCGCCAGCTTCACGGCGTCGATCACGTCCTCG
>JBEANV010000619.1:0-3708 GCA_041165285.1 Pseudomonadota bacterium
TCGAGAGCGGCATCGACAAGACGGTGCGCTGGTACCTGGAGAACACGGCGTGGATCGACGCGGTGCGCACCGGCGCCTACCGCGACTGGGTCAGCCAGAACTACGGGGCGCGCGCATGAGCGGGCTGAAGATCCTGCTGCTGGGTCAGGGTGGCCAGGTCGGCTGGGAGTTGCAGCGTGCGCTTGCCCCACTCGGTGAGGTCATTGGCCTGGACCACGACAGCACGGAACTGCACGGCGATTTCAGCCAGCCCGAGCGGCTGTCGGCGACGGTGGCGGCGGTGCGCCCGGACATCATCGTCAATGCCGCCGCACACACCGCCGTGGACAAGGCGGAGAGCGAACCCGACCTTGCCCGCGCCATCAACGCCACCGCCGCGGGGGTGCTGGCGCGCTGTGCGGCCGAGACGGGCGCCTGGCTGGTCCACTACAGCACCGACTACGTCTTCGATGGCAGCGGCGACCAGCCCCGCCGCGAAGACGACACGACCGGCCCGCTGAGCGTGTACGGCCAGACCAAGCTCGAAGGCGAAGACGCCATCCGTGCCAGTGGCTGCAAGCACCTGATCCTGCGCACGAGCTGGGTCTACGCCGCACGCGGTGGCAACTTCGCCAGGACCATGCTCCGACTCGCGGCCGAGCGAGAGCGCCTGACCGTGATCGACGACCAGATCGGCGCACCCACCGGCGCCGACCTGCTGGCCGACCTCACCGCGCAGATGCTGCGCACGGCGATGGCACAGCCGGATCTGGACCTCTCCGGCACCTACCACGCGGTGGCCAGTGGCCAGACAAGCTGGCACGGCTACGCCAGCTTCGCCATCGAGCAGGCCCGCCGCCGTGGTCGTGAGCTGAAGGTCCAGGCCATCGACCCGGTGCCGACCACGGCCTTCCCGACGCCCGCCAAGCGCCCGCTGAACTCGCGCCTCGACACGACCAAGCTGCAGGCCACCTTCGGCCTGCGCCTGCCGCCGTGGCAGCAGGGCGTCGAGCGCATGCTCACCGAGATCCTGGGCTGAGCCCGCACCACCACCAGACAACACACAGGACACAGGGGAACCCCATGCAACGCAAAGGCATCATCCTGGCCGGCGGCTCCGGCACCCGGCTGCACCCGGCGACACTGGCGATCAGCAAGCAGCTGCTGCCGGTCTACGACAAGCCGATGATCTACTACCCGCTGACGACGCTGATGCTCGCCGGGATCCGCGACATCCTCATCATCAGCACGCCGCAGGACACGCCACGCTTCGAGGCCCTGTTCGGTGACGGTAGCCGCTGGGGCCTGAACCTGAGCTACTGCGTGCAACCGAGTCCCGATGGTCTGGCGCAGGCCTTCATCCTCGGGCGCGAGTTCGTCGGTGGGGCGCCCAGCGCGCTGGTGCTGGGCGACAACATCTTCCACGGCCACGACCTGCAGCACCTGCTCAACAGCGCGACGGCCCGCACCGGCGGCGCCAGCGTGTTTGCGTACCACGTCCACGATCCCGAGCGCTACGGCGTGGTCGACTTCGACACCCACCGTCGTGCGCTGAGCATCGAGGAAAAGCCCAAGGCGCCGAAGAGCCACTACGCCGTCACGGGGCTGTACTTCTACGACGAGCAGGTCTGCGACATCGCGGCGAACATCGCGCCCAGCCCGCGCGGCGAGCTGGAGATCACGGACGTGAACGCGGTGTACCTGAAGCAGGGGCAGCTCCACGTCGAGATCATGGGCCGGGGCTACGCCTGGCTCGACACCGGCACGCACGACAGCCTGATGGAAGCGGGGCAGTTCATTGCCACGCTGGAGAAGCGCCAGGGGCTGAAGGTGGCGTGTCCGGAGGAGATCGCGTACCGGCGCGGCTGGATCGACGCCGCACAACTGGAGCGACTCGCGCAGCCGATGCTCAAGAACGGCTATGGCCAGTACCTGCAGAAGGTGCTCCACGAGAAGGTGTATTGAGCATGAACGTCATCCGCACCGCCATTCCCGACGTCCTCGTCCTGGAGCCCAGGGTTTTCGGCGACGCCCGCGGCTTCTTCATGGAGAGCTACAACCGGAAGGTGTTCAACGAGGTGGTCGGGTACGAAGTGAACTTCGTGCAGGACAACCATTCGCGCTCCGCCAGGGGCGTGCTGCGTGGCTTGCACTACCAGTTGCCGCCGCATGCACAAGGCAAGCTGGTGCGCTGCACGCAGGGTGCCGTGTTCGACGTCGCGGTCGATCTGCGCCAGAGCAGCCCGACCTTCGGGCAATGGGTGGGCGTGGAGCTGACCGGCGAGAACCACCGCCAGTTCTGGATTCCACCGGGGTTCGCGCATGGGTTTGTCGTGACCAGCGACAGTGCAGACTTTCTGTACAAGACCACGGACCTGTATGCGCCCGAGTGCGAAGGTGCGGTGCGCTGGGACGATCCGGCCATTGGCATCACCTGGCCGGACCTGGGCATGGCGCCTCTGCTTTCAGGCAAGGACGTCGCTGCGCCCGTGTTGGCGCACGCGCGGCGTTTCGACTGAAACCTGATCTCCATCCGGACCACGGACAAGCGTCTGGAATCCACCCTCTACAATTGACATTGACCCCGCAACCCCGTGGGGCCGCCTTGATCTGGTCTGACGCTCCATGCTTGCTTGTCGCCTGAGGATCGTGGCATTGGTCGCTGCGGGATTGTCTTCGTGGGTGGTTGCGGGGCTTCGGACTTGGCGTCCTGCCTGGTTTTCTGTTGATCGAACGCTTTTTCTTCCATGCAGAAATCTTCCGCATCCGCACTCTCTTCCGACGCCCGGATCTTCGTCACCGGCCACCGTGGCATGGTTGGCAGTGCGCTGGTGCGCCGGCTGCAGGCGGGCGGCTACACGAACGTGATCACCCGCAGCCGCAGTGAACTCGACTTGCTCGACCAGCACGCGGTGCAGGCCTTCCTCGCCGAGCAGAAGCCTGACTATCTCTTCATTGCCGCAGCCCGTGTCGGTGGTATCCAGGCCAACAACACCCATCGCGCCGACTTCATCTACCAGAATCTGATGATCGAGGCGAACCTGATCCACGGCGCGCACCTGGCGGGCGTGCAGCGGCTGATGTTCCTCGGTTCGAGTTGCATCTACCCGCGCGACTGCCCGCAGCCTATCAAGGAAGACTACCTGCTGACGGGCCCGCTGGAGCCGACCAACGAGCCTTATGCGATCGCGAAGATCGCTGGCATCAAGCTGGCCGAGAGCTACAACCGCCAGCACGGCCGCGAGTACGTCAGCGTGATGCCGACCAACCTGTACGGCCCGAACGACAACTACGACCTGACCAACAGCCATGTGCTGCCTGCGCTGCTGCGCAAGGCGCACGAGGCGAAGCTGCGCGGTGACGCGGAGTACGTGGTGTGGGGTACTGGCCGGCCGATGCGCGAGTTCCTGTACGTGGACGATCTGGCCGACGCGTGCTTGCACCTGCTGGAGCAGGGTTACGACGGCCCGCTGGTGAACATCGGCACTGGCACCGACGTGACGATCCGGGAACTCGCCGAAACGGTGATGCAGGTCGTTGGTTTCGATGGCCGGATTGTGTTCGACGACAGCAAGCCCGATGGCACGCCGCGCAAGCTGCTTGATGTCAGCCGCCTGGCCGGGCTCGGCTGGACCGCGAGGACCGCGTTGCGCGACGGCATCCGTAGAGCCTACGAGGTGGCTCCATTTTTCCGCGGACACGCCAGCTGACGTGGCGGCATCCTGCGCC
>JBEANV010000620.1:0-4719 GCA_041165285.1 Pseudomonadota bacterium
CTACCTGGAAGACCTCACCTTCTGGGACCGCAAGAACACCAGCATCGAGGTGGGCCGCGGCGCGGTCTACGAGCTGATCGAGCGCCTGCGCCTGGAAGGCCGGCGCATGAAGAACACGCGGCTGATCACCATCGGCCACAGCTTTGGAGCCTCGGTGATGCTGTCGATCACCAAGAACGAGGTTTACCGCGACCTGATCCAGGACCGCGCCGAGGTGCGTGCCGACGGCGCCAATTCGCTGGAGCCCCTGACCATCCTCATCAACCCGGCGATCGAAGCCCTGCACTTCCTGCCGCTGTACGAACTGCCGGAAGAGACCGCGCGCATCGATGCGGGCAAATACGCCCGGCCGCGTGCGCCGCGCATCGCCGTGTTCATGTCCGAAGCCGACTCGGCCACCAAGGTCTTCTTCCGCCTGGGCAGGGTGGTGTCGACGGCGTTCGAGAGCCACAACCCCGTGGTGCGCCTGAACCGCCGTGGCGAGCCGGTGTCGTTCAGCGAGTTCCAGATGGACACCCAGGCCCTGGGCCACTACACGCCCTTTGTCACCCACACCCTGTCGGTCACGACGCCCAACACCAGGGTCACCCAATGCGAGCCTGACTTCAGCAACTGGCGCGACCACCTGGTTGACGCCAGCATGTCCGAGGGCTGGCAGGCGCGCTTCCAGGTGTCGGACACCACGCTCAGCCACCAGCGCAATTCGCCCGCGTTTTCTCCGGTGTGGGTGGTGAAGGTGGCCAACAACATCATCGGCAACCACAACGACATCTGGGACCAGCGTTTCAACTGCTTCCTGGAAGAGCTGGTGCTGACACGCTGATCGGTCTCAGGACGCCACGCGCTGCCACTGCCCCTGCTCGGTCAGCACCTCGATCACGCAGTCGGCGGCGGGCACCGGATCGACCGAACCCAGCCATTCGCTCACATCGGCCCCGCAGGCTTCGGCCTGTTTCAGCAGCTCGGCCCAGCGCGCCTTGCTGATGCGCGCCTGGCGCCGGAGCGCCTCGCCGCCCAGCAACACGCCGGGCTTCAGCCCGAGGCGGTACACCCCGTTGCCCCACTGGCGCATGGCGGCGAGCGTGGCCGGCTGCGCCACCCCTTGCACCACGGCCGCCTTGAGCGCCGAGGGTTCGTGCTTCTGATTCAGCGAGAACCACACCAGCGGGCACTCCACGGCGGGGGTTTCAGGCGTATCGTTGGGCAACAGGTAACCCTGTTCCAGGATGCGCAAGAGGTGCACCCCCAGGGTGTAGTGCCAGGCCAGCACGGGATTGGTTTTGGAATTCATGTGGAAAATGGTCATCTGGCTGCTCATCTGGCCGGTTGCCAGGGGCCGCCGAGTTTAAAGACTCTGGCGAAACGCCGCGTTGAAGGCGCCGGTGGCCCGGCTTTCGGTACAGTCCGCGACTGGCCTTTTTTTGTGTTCCCATCTGTGCCCCTCCTTGTGCACATTGTTGTGCCCACCCCAGCTTCATGACCGATCACTACGCCGCCCTGAGCCTGAGCAGCGCCGCCTCCCTGGCCGACGTCAAGAAGGCGTTCCGGCTCAAGGCCTCGCAATACCACCCCGACCGCAACAGCGCGGCCGATGCCCCTGCGCGCTTCAGGGCGGCCCAAGAGGCGTATGACGTGCTGTCCGACCCCGAAAAGCGCCAGGCCTACGACGACAACCGCCGCCGCAACCTGCTCGACAGCCCCATCGACACCGCCCGCGACATCTGGCTGGGCTACTTCAACACCTTGCTGTGAGCCCAGGCTCCCCTTTCATGAACCTCTCCCCCGCCTTTCACCACCTGCGCGCCGCCTACCAGGCCGAGCTGGACGACCTGAGCTTCGATTCCGAAGGCGGCGACGTGCTGCGCAAGCGCCTGGCCGACAAGCGCAAATCGCTGGATTTTTTGCTGCAAATGACCGAGCTGTCGCCCGAGATGGTGGCCGTGGTCTTCCACCAGGCCTTCCGCTTCACCGAGCCCGCCGTGATGCACCAGGTGATCAGCGGCGAGCTGGACGAATGCCCCGACTGGGACGAGATCCGCGCCAGTGTGGTGATCGCGCCCTGGGCCCAGGACATGGCCGAGCTCTTCCTGCAACAGGCCGATGGCCAGCGATTCATGACCGTGGCCGCCGCTTTGGTGTTCATGCACGACGCGCCGGATGCGCGCATGCAGCCTGCTGCGTCCGATGAAGACGGCGATGACGAGGACAAGGACGCCGACCACGAACCCGACAGCGATGGCGACAACGACGACCGCATCGAAAACGACAGCGACGACGACAGCGACGCCCGCACCGCCGAGGAAGCCGGCGCCAACTGGCTGGCCGAGCAAGGCTTCGACCGCAAAGACTGACGAAACCACACGCCCATGAGCAACGAACTTGCCCTCATCCAGCAGACCCAGAGCCTGATCGCCGCCGGCGACATCGTGGGTGCCGAAGCCATCCTGGTCAACCTGGCCGACCGCGAAGGCGACAAGGCCCTGATGGTCGTGCTGGAGCAGCTGCCGCCCAAGGACATCCTGGCGGTGATCCGCGAGTACGACCCGTCCAAGGACTCGGTGATCAGCATGCTGGTCACGCCCGAGCAGTTCGCCCGCGCCGTGGTGATCGAGAAGCGCTACAAGGACCTGACCCGCTCGCACCTGCGCGGCATGGTCAACGCCATCATCTTCCGCGACGACGCCGACCCCATCGAGTTCCTGCAAGCCCTGGCCGATCTGGAAGGTGGCAGCGAGGCCCTGGCCGACTACTTCACCGACAAGTGGAGCCGCGTGGAAAGCTTTGCCCGCACCGGCAACTTCGACGCGCTGGAAGACGACGGCCAGATGCTGTCCGAGCAGGCCCTGCTGGCCTCGGCCCACGTGCGGCCCGTGCTGCACCACGACGAGGTGGCCGACCAGGACTGGATGGAGCTGGCCTGGCTGCTGCGCTACCAGTGCCCCGACCTGTTCAGCGAGATGCTGCTGGTATTGCGCGCCAAGGCCCGCCGTGGTGAACAGGCCCTCGAGGAAGAAGAGGAAGAGGAAGACGACGGCAAGGTCGAGACCAGCGCCACCGACCGCGGGCGCATCACCCAGGCTTCGCTCGATCCGGACGAAGAGTCGGCCATCTGATTCTGCTTTCCGCCTGCTTGCTTGCCCCACCCCATGTCAGACACCCCCGACACGTCCGCGCCTGGCGCCCCCTCGGCCACGGTCTCGCTCTACGACGCCCGCCCCTTCTTCGAGAAGGCGCTACAACACGGCATCCGCACGGGCATCCTCAACCCGACCCGGCTGGATGCCATGTGCGTCGAAGCGCCCAAGGGCATGGTGCAGATCGCCGCCTACTTCGGCAGCGAGTTCCTGCGCCCCGAGCTGGAGCGGGCCCGCGAGCGCATGGTCAACCTGATCAGCCTCTTCCTCGAAGAGAGCTGCCAATCCGACCTGAACCAGGCCGCCGAGGCCCTGCGCGACCACTCGCTGCTGTCGCGCTCGAAGGGCGGCTCGGACATGCTCAAGCGCCTGATCGCCATGCCGCAAAGCAGCCACTTCGGCATGAGCGAACGCCAGGGCTTCACCGACGACCACATCCCGCAACTGGCCAAGTGGACGCTGCGCAGCCTGGCTGACTACCGCGCCGAGCTGGCCAGCCGCCAGCAAGCCACCGCGTTGATGGACGCCGCCGCCTGGATGGCCGAGGCCCTGGATGTGGATGTGGACGAGCTGGAAGAACAAGGCGCCGAGGCCGAAGCCGTGTTGCGCACCGGGCTGCTGATCGAAGCCGTGGGCCGCGACGCCTTGCCCGACTGGATTGGCTTCGAGAAGACGGTGGGCGTGCTGCGCCGCCAGCCCATGCTGGCCAGCAACGACGGCATCGCCCTGCCCAATGGCCTGCCGGCCCACCTGCATGCGGCGGTGGAAGCCGTGCGCCAGTCGGTGCTGGCCGACATGCCCCGCATCCTCGACGCCGCCGTGTCAGCGCGCAAGCTGTTCACCCAGACCGCGGGCTTCATGGGGCGCTACTTCTGGTTCGAAGATGCGCTGGCCGAGGTCGACCACCACGAGCGATCGGCATCGAATGAATGGCGCCAGGCCACCCAGGGCGAGACCGAAGAAGGCGCCCTGCTGACGGCTTTTCTGCACCTGGCGGCGGGCAGCAAGCCCAAGACCAGCATGACCGAAAAGAGCGCCACAGCTTTGTTGCGCAAGATCCGCAAATCGGGCCTGAAGCCCGAGTTGGCCAGCGACTTCATCGCCAAGCATGCGCCCACGGCCTTGCGCGAAGGCTATGCCGAACTGTGGCGGCTGTTCCTGCAGGAAGCGCAGCCGCTGTTGTTGAGTGATGCGGTGACGTCACTCAACGATGCGCTGGCCTTGTTGCGGCGCGAGTGTGTGGTGACGGGCGCTGCGGCCTGAACTGCGCCAGACGCGGCGCGGTTCGACGCGACTGCACCAGGCGCTGCTCAGCGCCCCTTCGGCTTGGCGAAGTCCTGCTCGATCCAGGCTTCGGCGCTGTCCGCCGTCAACTTGAAGTTGGCCGCCACGCGCACCCGAGCCAGCTCCTCACCGGCCTCGTCCAGCGCCGACAACATGGCATATGGCTCATCTTCATCGGGCACGATGTCGAGCTGAACGGTGAAGCGCGCCTCTGCTGTGCGCACCGCCACGCTCTTGTGCAAGGCCGCATGCAGCGACTGCTCATGGCGGCGGATCACCTCGGAGGCCGTCTTCACCAGCG
>JBEANV010000621.1:0-2519 GCA_041165285.1 Pseudomonadota bacterium
GGATGGAATACTTCGCCGACACGGCGCGTGCCGACCTGTTTGCCACGGCCATCGCCGAACCCGAGCGGCTCATCGTGCCGGTGCTCACGATCTACGAGGTCGTGAAGAAGCTGGCGCGCGAGGCAGGCGACGAAGTCGCGTCGGCGGCCTTGTCGCTGATGCAGCGGGGGCGGGTGGTGGACATCGACACCAGCCTCGCGCTGGAGGCTGCGGTCAACGGCCTGCCGATGGCCGACAGCCTGATCTATGCCACGACCCGGCGCCACGCGGCCGTGCTGTGGACGCAGGACGCTCACTTCGACGGCCTGCCGGGCGTGAACTACTTTCGCAAGCCGTGAGCGCCTGCTGGATGACGGCCCCAAGCTCACTGCGTTCGCTGCCCCCGCGGGGCGCAGCCCGCCTTGGGGCGGCCCTGCGGCGGGCCAGGCTGGCGCCGGGTCGCGCAGCCGGTGTCGCGACCGCCAGCATGACAACAACAACGACAACGCAGGAGCCGCGATGCTGGACAACGCCACCTTCGACGCGCTGGTCGCCGGCTTCTACCGCGCCGCCACCGGCGAGATCGGTTGGGACAGCGCGCTCGACGGCGTGCAGGCCGCGTTCGGGGCACGGGCTGCGCTCCTGCAGACGGTGGACCTCGGCAGTGGGCGGATGCTGGGTCTGCACAGCGGCGGGCCGGGCATTGGCGAAGCGGTGCTCACGTACACCCGCGACTACCACGCGATCGACCCGCGACGCCTGCACGTCATGGCGCAGGGGCCGGCGAAGTTCGGTCAACCTAAAAACAGCAGTTATCCAGGCGCGGCGAGCGTCGGCGGCGGGGTTGGCAGCCCGATTTGGCCGACGATTCGCTGACAGATGTAGTCCAGCAGGGTTCGCCAGCGGTCGAGCTTGGGCAACTGCTCCGCAGCGGCCTTGACGTGCTGGATGGCCGCATGAACATTGGCGATCATCGACTTGATCAAGCCGGCTTCGGCGTGCATTGGCGTGAGGTACAGCGTCGTCTGGTTGCCGCTGTTGGTGGCACGACCCACGGCGGCCAGCAGCAGCGGCCGGCTCGTCAGCGCCTCGCGCCGGGCCTGCGGGTTGGCCGCTCGAACGTACCAGCTCCACCAGTTGTAGACGAGCGCCACGGCTCGCGCGGTGACCTGGCTGCGATGCATGTCCTGCGTGGTGAAGCCGCCCCAGCCCCATTGGTTCTTCAACTCGTCGAACCCGTTCTCGCAGTCGCAACGATCGCGGTAGAGCTGGCCGATGGCCTCGATGTCGTAGGTCGCGTTGGTCGCCAGCACGGTGTACTCCCAGACCTGCGCGCCGTCTTGCACCTCGTCGTGTGGCAGCGCCAGCACGAGTTGCTCACCGTCCTCCTTGTGGCCGCGCTTCTTGGCCGTCAACGCAATGTCGTGCTTGATTCGCCGGCGCAGCACCACGACGCGCCGTGCCTTGCTCCAGCCGCTCAGGCGCAACTCGTCTTCGATGGCCTGCCAGCCTTGGCTGGCCTCGGTGACGCGCGTCCAGTCCTCGCGCCGGAACAGCCGCTCGATCAGCCGCTTGACGTTGGCCGTCTTGCGCAGGCGCAGCAGGTAGCGCAGATCGCGCTGCTCGCATACGTCGATGATGTCCTCGTTGCCGTAACCGCAGTCCCCGCGCACCAGCGCCGGAGCCCTGTCGCCGAGCTCGTCGAGGAGCCGCGCCATGGCCGCCTTGGCATGGCCTGCGGTGTGCTGCTTGCCCGAGGTCAGCACCGCATCCAGCACCAGGCGCAGGTTGCCCACCCAGAAGGTGTGCAACACGTGGCTGGGGCGTCCGGGCTTGTGCGGGTTGTAGCCAATCTCGGCACCTTCCTGGCGGCCGTACAGCGGCTTGATGGTGGCGTCCATGTCCAGCACCCACGGTCGGTCCAGGGCCTCGCGCACGCTGCTCATCAGCGCGTTGCGCATCCAGGGCTCGCTGGCCGCCGGCACCATCGCCGCCAAGGCCCGGCGTACCGAGTCTTCGCTGACCATGCCGCGCAAACCCAGGGCCTTGGCAGCCACCGCGTCGCCGCGCACGCCGGCAATGTGCGCGTAGCGTTTGCTGCCAGCCAGGATGCCCAGCATCAGCGTGCCCAACACGTCGCGAGGTCGCGATGCGTTGGGGCTGCGGTAGTGCAGCGGGCAGTCCTGCACCCAGCGCTCGAACACACCGGCCGTGGCCAGGAACTCGGCGAAGAACACGATCTGTCCGTGGGGTGTGGCTTGGGCTGTCTCGTCCCAGCGCACGTGCATTCGCCCGCCCATCGTGTCCACCACCATTGCGTCCCCCCTGGCTTGTGCCAGCGCGGTCTTCTTCGGCTCGTTGGCTTCACCCATTGGGTGAGTGTGCCAAACAGCCTCAAACCCGCGCCACCGTTGAAGAAAACCACGATGGCCCGGGCTCAACTGCGGGACTTAGGATGAGTTGAGCGCGTGCCGCGAGTACTGGTTGAACTCCGCGATCGGCGCTGACAGACCCTGGGGCGCCTTCTTCAGCACGGCCTC
>JBEANV010000622.1:0-5047 GCA_041165285.1 Pseudomonadota bacterium
CGTGGCGGTTGTCGCTGCGGATCACCCACTCGATGCCGACCTCCTCCGCGAAGGCGCGGAACTCCTCGCGCCGCCCGTCGTCGAGCAGGTGGATGCGCAACTTGTCGAGTGGCCAGTCCAGCGCCATGGCGGCCAGCACGGTCGGCTTCACCACCTTCAGCGGTTCGTTGTAGGTGGGGATGAACACGTCGATCGTCGGCCAATCCTCCACGGGCAGTGTCATCGCCACTGGCCGGCGCTCCAGCGGCCAGATGGTCTGGAAGAAGCCCAGCACCAGCACCAGCCAGGCGTAGATCTCGGCGGCAATCAGGCCGCTGCCGAAGAACAGGTCCAGCCAGTTGTCCATCAGCAGTGTCTCGGTGAGACGCCAGTAGAGGTAGCGGCTGGAGACGGACAGCGAGATGAAGGTGAGCAGCAGCGTGACGAAGCGACCGGGCGAGCGGTTCAGCAGCACTGCGCAGAGGAAACACAGCACGCCGAACACCACCTGCTCCCGCAGGTCGAGCGGCACCGAGATGACCGTGACCAGCAGCAGACCACCACTGAGTAGCATCGCGAGCTGCAGCGTCCGGTATTCCCAGGTTCCCCACCGCCAGCCGGCGGTGCGTCGGGCACCGACCGGCGACATCAGCGGGCGCGCGGGGCTGGGCGAGACGGGGTGTTTGGAGTAATCCGGCGATTCGGCCATGGCGGGTAGGAAGGTCGGACAGGCAGCAGATCCCGCCACCGACGCGCGCCAAGCGGGCGCGGTCGGCAGCAGGGGAGCGGAGTGGGTCAGCGGTTCAGCGGACTGGGCGCGCGGTTGGCCAGACGGCCGAACAGGCGGTCGAGCCGGACCGGCTGCACAGCGGCAACGCCAGTGGCAGCGCGTGCGGCCACCGCGCCTTGCCCCGCACTTGCGGCCGGCGCAGGGTCGTTCGGGCTGGCCAGCCGGTTCAGGATCGCCGAGAGCGAGGGCGACCCCGCCTGTGCGTCCTGACCAACGCGCAGCACACGTGGCACTTCGCTGGCCGAGGCCGGGACTGGCGGCGCGGCAGGCAACCCTGCCGCTGCGGTTGCCGCTTCGGCGGGACGCCCCATCGCGGCACGGCGCACCGCTGCCCGCGAGGCGTTGTACTTGGCCAGATCCTGGTAGATGCCGGCGTCGTGGCCCAGCGTCTTCAGCAGGTTGTGGATGTCGTCACCGTTGTTCATGAGAGAGGCTCTTGCTGCGGCAGGACAACTGGAACCTGATGCGCCGGATCAGGCGGCCAGGGCAAAAACGTACAGGGGTTCGACACTGGTGGTGTCGGTGGCGATCTGCTGCACCCGCAGGCGGTCACCTGCCCCGGCCGCGCGCAGCCACTGCTCATAGGCACCTTCCAGTACCGCTGGCGACCAGGCGCGACTTTTCGCACCGAAAGCGGCCTCGATCGGCGCGCAGTGGTGGACAATCCGCAGCGCATCGTCGGTGTCGCCGAGTTCCACCCACCCCCAGTTCATGCCGGACCACACGGCGTTCATCGCTGCTTCGAGGTCGGACAGGAGTTCTAGTGCAGGCAGGGGCGCATTGCGTGCCATCGAGGCGCCCAGACGCCGCATGAGCGCGCGTGACTGGTCGGTCTCGATCCGGCTGCTCAGCTCCTGGGCCAGGGCTCCCAGAAAGGGGCGCCACTGCGGAGAGCATCGGTATCGCAGGTGATAGTCATGGTCGGATTGCGGACGGTTCATCGGCGATTTATCTGCAAAAACCGGTTAAATTGTGCAAAAACATGCAAAATTACCCTTAATCGGGGGATGGTACCATGGTGAATATTGGAGTATTTCAAACTCTTTCATTCCGTTGCAGTTTGTGGCGAGTGCGGAATCAGAGGCAAATATTTCCAGTTTTTGCACTCCCTCTTGTGGGGGACAGACATTGCCGCTGAGGCTGTCCGGGCGCCGCTACCATCGTTTCACTGTGCTTGTGGTTCTCCGTGGAGTGTTCGATGAAGGTGCTGCTGATCGATGACCATCCGCTGATCCTGTCGGCGATGCAGAGCGTGATCCTGGGCCTGGGCGCCAACGTGGAGGCCATCGGCGTGGAGACCGCCGCCGAGTGCCGCGAGCTGCTGCGGCGTGATTCCGATTTCGATCTGGTGCTGCTTGACCTGCATCTGGACGATGCCAGCGGCTTCGATGTGCTGGGCGAGTTGCGCATGGGCTATCCGGCGCTGCCGGTGGTGGTGGTGTCGGCATCCGACCGGGCCAGCGACGTGATCCGCGCCATCGACTCGGGTGCGATGGGCTTCGTGCCCAAGCGGGCCAGCAACGAGTTGCTGTTCGAGGCGCTGAATCTGGTGATGTCCGGTGGCATCTACGTGCCGCCGATGACGCTCAACCTCGGGGACTCCGCCCTGCCGCTGGCCTTGCCGAACGGCTTGTCGAGTCCCGGTGTCAGGCAACTGCTGCCCGGCTCGCTGAACGCCACGGCCGAAGAGGATCGTCTGCCGTTCAGCAACCGACGTTTCGATTCGCGCCGCGGCAAAGAGGAGGCCGACCGCGGTGCCTCGCTGGAGCGCCTGGGCATGACCCCGCGCCAGCGCGAAGTGCTGGCGCTGCTGCTGGACGGCAAATCCAACAAGATGATCGCGCGGGATCTGGCCATCTCGGTCGAGACCGTCAAGGACCATGTTGCCGCCGTCTTGCGCACGCTGGGGGTCAACTCGCGCACCCAGGCTGTGCTGGCGGTCGGCCGTTTGCACGAACCGTCCGGTGGTGTGACCGACGGCCTTGCGCCGCGCGGTGCCGCTCTGCGCTGATTCGAGGGTGGCGTGGTGCCGATGAGCGCGGATTCGGATGCGCTGGCCGACCGAGTCGGCAGCCTCTATGCCCAATTGCCCGCCAGCCTGCTCGGCCAGGCGCTGGCTGTGGTGGTGATCGGGTTGCTGTTTCTGGTGGCGCCGGGTCCGCAGGTGCTGGGGGTGGTCTCGGGCTGGCTGTTGCTGGCGGTGATCGCCTGGGGCTGGCGCTTGCGATTGCACCGTCTGCATCTGGCGCAACCTGCGCCCCAGGTGGCCGACTGGACGGGCTGGCTCCGCCGCTGGGAACTGTCGACGCTGCTCTGCGCTGGTGTCTGGGCGCTGGCGATGGTCTGGCTCTATCCGCTGGGCACCGAACTGCAGCGTGCCGGCCTGATTGCCTTGCTCGCCTGCCTGTGCATCGGCTCGGCCGCGGCGGGACACGCCACCACGCTCGTCGGCGTCGGACTGATGGCGCTGGCGACCGTCGGGCAGTTCTTTGCCACCGCTGCCGTCACGCCCTGGGCGGACACGCTTGGTGTGGCGGGTGCGTTCCTCGGGGTCGCGCTGGTGGGCCACCACCAGCGCCAGTGTTACACCCGGCTGCTGTCCTTCAAGCAGCGCTCCGAGCGGCTCGCCGCCCAGCTCGCCGCCGAAAAGGACGTTGCCGACGAGGCCCGCCTCGACGCTGAAGCGGCGACCCGCGCCCGGACCCAGTTCTTCACTGCCGCCAGCCACGACCTGCGCCAGCCGCTGCACGCGCTGGTGCTGTTCACCGAGTCGCTGCGCTTGCGCAACCGGGACGCCGCGCTGGAGCCGACCATTGCGAGCATCGGTGCGTCGGTCGATGCGCTGGAGGCGCTGTTCGACAAGCTGCTCGATCTGACCAGCATCGACAGCGGCGCCATCGTGGTCGAGCCGAAGCTGTTCCACATGCGCGAGCTGTATGCACGCCTGAAGCTGCACTTCGAGCCGCAGGCCTTCGACCAGGGGCTGGGGCTCGATTTCGTGGGGGGGCGCCACGCGGTGCGGGCCGATCCGCTGCTGGTGGAGCGCATCCTGCGCAATCTGGTGTCCAACGCCATCCGCTACACCAAGGACGGAGGCATTCTGGTCAGCTGCCGCACCCGCGGTGACCGGCTGCTGCTCCAAGTCTGGGACACAGGGGTCGGCATCGATGCACGCCTGCTGCCGAGCATCTTCGACGAGTTCTACCAGGTCAGTGCCGCTCGCGGGCCGGACCTGTCGCCGCGCAAGGGGCTGGGCCTCGGGCTGGCGATCGTGCGGCGGCTGTCGATGCTGCTGAAGGCGCCGCTGAGCGTGCGCTCGCGCCCGGGCCATGGCACCGTGTTCAGCCTGCTGTTGCCGCCCACTGCCGCACCGCTGCTGGACGAGGAGGTCGCCGCTCCGATGGGCATGACCCCGACCTGGTCGAGCCCAACGCTGGCGGGGCGGCATGTGGTGGTGGTCGGCGCTGATCTGGATGCGGGCGCGGACGGCCTCGGCGCGATGTTGCAGGCCTGGGGCGCACAGGTCAGTGCGTTCGGCAATGCCGCCACGGTGCTGGACTGGTCCACCAGTCAAGGCCGCCTGCCGGATCTGGTCGTCGTCGGCCGCACGCCGGCGCACGAGCGCGGCGGGGTCGATCTGGTGCGGGCCTTGCGGCTGGTCTTCGGCGTTGCGCTGCCGGCCGTGCTGCTGAGTGACGGGGAGGGCGATGCCGCCGCGGCGGCCGAGCCTGGTGTCCACCTGCTCGCCCGGCCGGTGGCGCCCAACCGGCTGCGGGCGATGGTGAACTTCAAGCTCTCGACCCGTACAATCTCGCACCCCGACCTGTAGTCAATGTAGGCAAAAGTAGGCAAGCAATCACCATGTCGATGCACGACCGAGACGGAAAGATCTGGATGGACGGACAGCTGGTGGACTGGCGCGACGCCAAGATCCACGTCCTGTCCCACACGCTGCACTATGGCTGCGGCGCGTTCGAGGGCGTGCGCGCCTACAACACCGCCAGCGGCACGGCGATCTTCCGCCTGCGCGAGCACACCGAGCGCCTGTTCAACTCGGCCAAGATCCTGCGCATGAAGATCCCCTTCTCGTTCGAGGAGGTGATAGAGGCGCAGAAGGCCGTCGTGCGCGAGAACAAGCTGGAGAGCTGCTACCTGCGCCCGCTGACCTGGATCGGCTCGGAAAAGCTCGGCGTCAGCCCGAAAGGCAACACCGTTCACCTGATGGTCGCCGCGTGGCCCTGGGGTGCCTACCTGGGCGAGGAAGGTCTGAAGCGCGGC
>JBEANV010000623.1:0-3620 GCA_041165285.1 Pseudomonadota bacterium
GCACCCGGCGCTTCATCCCGCCCGACAGTTGCCGCATGTTGGCGCCCGCCTTGTCCGCGAGGCCGAGGCCGGAAAGCAGCTCGTCGATCCAGGCGTCGTTGCCCTTCACGCCGAAGTAGCCACTCTGGATGCGCAGCGTCTCGCGCACCGAGAAGAAGGGGTCGAACACCAGCTCCTGCGGCACGATGCCGAGCGACCGGCGGGCCGCCGCGTAGTCGTCCACCACGTCGTGGCCCATGACACGCACGCGGCCGGTCGTCGCCCGCGACAGGCCGGCCAGGATGCTGATCAGGGTGGTCTTGCCCGCGCCGTTGGGGCCGAGCAGACCGAAGAATTCACCTGGGGCGATGTCGAGGCTGACAGCGTCGAGGGCCTGCAATGCACCGCGCGGGGTGCTGAAGGTCTTGCTGACCTGCTGGAAGGAGATGGCTGGGGTCATTGCGGGAGGATTGTAGGCAGGCTCACCGCCGCGTGCAGGCCACAGCCAGCCGCACCGATGGCGTCAGACGCTGGTCACCTCGGGTGGCGTATCGAGGCCGAGCGCGCCGGCAAACCACGCGGGCACACCATCCGTCTTCATCTCCAGCTCCACGCCATCGGTGACCTCCGCAATCAGCACACGCTCGTGGCCGGAGTTGTCGAACACATAGGCCCGGCTGGTGTGCGCCAACGCCTCGGGCAGCAGGTCGAGCGAGCGGTGGTAACGGCTGACAATCTTGTCGGTCGGCACCGGGTGGCCGCCAGTCCGCACGCGGTGCTGCACACGCGAGATGTTGATCTCCGGATCTTCGGTGGCGACGAAATAGAGGTGGGTGCGAAAACCGCCCTCGCGCGCACAGCGCAGGAACTCGACTTTGTCGGCGGACGACATGACCGTCTCGAAGGTGAACGAGGTTCGGCTGGCAAGCAGATGCTGACGGATGAAATCGGCCAGTACCGAGGCGTGGTACGAATTGACACGGACAAGACCGAACGCCAGCCGGGTGCCTTGAAGCGCCAGTCGATCCGCATCGAACTGCAAGCCAGCGCGCACGAGCAGCGGGGCTTGGCGCAGAAAGGCAAGCAGTCCGGCCACCGTTTCGGCGCGAACGCCGAAGGTGGCCAGGTCGAGCGCCCCCTCGCGCAGGATCGTCTTCTCGATCTCGTCTGCGTTGACGTAGATGCCCAGCCAGGCAGCCGGCAGCATGTCCTTGATGGTGCTCTTGCCCGAACCGTTCGGGCCGGCAAAGACCCGCAGACGCGGAACCGGATCGCTCATCGGCTGCGGCGGTGCAGCGTCATCTTCATGCCGCAATGCACCACCAACGGGGGCCGCAGGGCGCGGATCACCTCGCGGTGACCGTCAGCATGGGTCTCGACAAGCTGGCCGTCGATCGCTTCGAGTACCTTGCCCGAGACGGTCAGCGCGTCGTAATACGCCTTGCGCAAGGCGGCCTCGGCCAGCTCCGGAATGCGGGCTTCCATCGTCAGCATGGACGCTTCATCAAGCACGAAATTGGGGGTCACGGGATGCCTCTCTGATGAAGGCTGGATTGTCGGTCGTTTCGGTTGACCAGATGCGGCCATCGACAAGGTTGGCTCGCCGCCGCATGTTGGCGCCAGCCCTGTCCGCGAGGCCCAGGCCAGACAGCCGCGCCCTCCCGGTGGTTCATGCCGGTGAATGCGTCACTGCGGCGTCGCGGCGGTAAGATTCCCGCAGGAGGCCGAACATGCAGCCATCATCACTCGTCCAGCGCGACCCGGAGATCATGAGCGGGGCGCTTTGCTTCACCGGCACGCGCGTCCCGGTGAAGAACCTCTTCGACTACCTGGAAGGATCGTCTTCGCTGGAAGACTTTCTGGATGATTTCCCGTCCGTCTCAAGAGTGCGTGCCGTGGCCGTGCTGGAGGCAGCCCGCGAGCGGCTGACGGTCGATGCGACTACTGCTTGACGAGTGCGTCCCGGCCCGTCTGGGTCGGTCGCTGACAGGCCACGAGGTTTCGACTGTCGTGCGTCAGGGTTGGTCTGGTGTCAAGAACGGGCGGCTGCTTGCTCTGGCCGGGGAAGCCTTCGACGTCTTCGTGACGGTGGACAAGAACCTTCCTGTTGCGGTGCTCGTTCTTGACGCTTGGTCGAACGAGCTCCCTTTCTGCTGCCGCTCCTGCCCGCACTGGAGCAGGCACTCGTCGAGTTGGTTCCTGGCAGCTACAAAGTGATCCGTGCGGATGCTTGATCGCGCATCGGGGGCCGCAGGGCGCGGATCACCTTGCGATGCCCATCGACGTGGGGTGAAACACCATGAAGAGTACGTGGCGCGTCAATCAGGCCGAGCGTGAAGCCGCGTCAATTCCTCACGCGAGCGACGGCCGCTCCCTCGATACAGTCGGCGCAACCTCAACGATCGAAGGAGTCCCGCGATGCAACGCCCCGCTGTCCTGCTGCTGCCCCTGGCGCTGACCCTGCTGATCGCCCTGCCCGGCTGTGCAGTCCACACCCCGGCCGGCTCGGTCATCATCGACCCGCCGCCCGCTGCCCGCCCGGCCGGAGGCCCAGGTCACGGCAACGGCACGTTCTGTCCGCCTGGGCAGGCCAAGAAGGGCAATTGCTGACCCGGCAGCGCCGTCAGCCTACCTGCGCCGCCGACACCGCAGCCCGCAGCCCCAGCAAATAGCTGTCCACCCCGAACCCCGCAATCTGCCCCCGCGCAATCTCGGCGATCACCGAGTGGTGCCGGAACGCCTCGCGGGCGTGGATGTTGGACATGTGGACCTCGATGATCGGGCACTGGAGGATGGCCAGCGCGTCGCGAATGCCGTAGCTGTAGTGCGTCCATGCGCCCGCGTTGATCAGCACGCCGTCCACGCCCTCGCCATGCGCACGGTGGATGCGCTCGGCCATCTCGCCTTCGAAGTTGGTCTGGAAGCACTCGACCTCGACGCCCAGTTCTGCCCCCAGCGCGAGCAGTTGTTCGTCGATCTGCGCCAGCGTGGTCGTGCCGTACTGCTTCGGGTCGCGCTTGCCGAACATGTTGAGGTTGATGCCGTTGAGGACGAGGAACTTCATGGGGAACTCCAATGGTGCGGGATGAAAAAACGGGGGGAAGGATAGTTCACAGCGCCACCGCGCAGCCACGCGCCGCCGCCTCGACGATGGCTTCGGTCACGCGCAGGTTGTTCAGCCCGTCGCGGGCGCTGACCAGCGGCGCTTCCTCACCGCGCACGACGCGGCCGAAGTGTTCCATCTGGTGCTTGAGCGGATCGTCGCGGACCATGCCGACCGTGCCGACCTCGAAGGGTTTCCACCACGAGTGGTCCTCGGGGCGCAGGTAGGTCTTCAGGCGCATCGTCGGCACGGACAGGCTGCCGTTGGTGCCGGTGAGGACGTAGCAGTCCTCGTCGTCGTAGCTCGGATACGCCTTGTTCTCCTGGCTGGTCTGCTCCCAACTGCGGGCGCAAGCGGCGGTGTCGCTGAGGAAGAAGGTGCCGAGCGCGCCACTGGCGAAACGCAGGTTGATCACCGCCGTGTCCTCGACCGCGAAGCCGCGCACCGCGTTCGAGCTGAACGCCTGCACCGCGACGATCTCGCCGCACAGCATCCGCAGGTTGTGGACCTCGTGGATCAGGTTGATCAGGATCGGGCC
>JBEANV010000624.1:0-9648 GCA_041165285.1 Pseudomonadota bacterium
GTCTCGCCGATCGAGGGCTCGCCGGCCTTTCGTGCCGGACTCCAGACCGGAGACCTGGTCACGCGCATCGACGACACGGCCGTCAAGGGCCTGAACCTGGACCAGGCCATCAAGCGCATGCGCGGCCCGAGTGGGACCAAGGTGCTGCTGACGGTCTACCGCAAGGCCGAGAACCGCACGTTCCCGGTCAACATCGTCCGCGAGGAGATCAAGACCAAGAGCGTGCGCTCGAAGGTGATGGAGCCGGGTTACGCGTGGATCCGCGTCAACCAGTTCCAGGAACCGACGTTGCGCGACTTCGTCGAGCAGCTGAAGGAGATCTTCCGCACCGAGCCGAACCTGAAGGGCCTGGTGCTTGACCTGCGCAACGACCCGGGCGGCCTGCTCGACAGCGCGGTCGGCATCTCGGCGGCCTTCCTGCCCAAGGACGCGGTGGTCGTGTCCACGAACGGCCAGATCGCCGAGTCGCGCAGCGTGCTCAAGGCGTCGCCGATGTTCTATTCACGGGACGGCAGCGACGTGCTGGCGGGGCTGCCGGCGCTGATCAAGTCGGTGCCGGTGGTGGTGCTGGTCAACGAAGGTTCGGCCTCGGCCAGCGAGATCGTGGCTGGCGCGCTCAAGGACCACAAGCGCGCCGTCATCATGGGTTCGCAGACCTTCGGCAAGGGCTCGGTGCAGAGCGAAATGGCGCGTCTGCCCATGCCCAACACCTCGCTGAAGATCACGACGGCGCGCTACTACACGCCGTCGGGCCAGTCGATCCAGGCCAAGGGCATCCTGCCGGATGTGCCTGTGGACGAGACCGCCGAGGGCAGCCCGTACGCCGCGCTGCGCCTGCGCGAGGCCGATCTGGACAAGCACCTCAACAACGGCGACGAGAAGAAGGATGCCGCCCGCGAGAAGGCCCGCGAGGAGGCGCTCAAGAAGCTCGAAGAGGCCAACGCGAAGGCCAAGGACGCCAAGGACAAGGACAAGCCGGTGGCTCGCCTGCCCGAGTACGGCACGCCCGAGGACTTTCCGCTCCAGCAGGCGCTCAACCGCCTGAAGGGCAAGCCGGTGGTGGCATCGAAGACGCAGGTCGAGCGCAAGATCGACGAGTCGAAGTCGAACTGATCGAACCGTGGACGCGGACATCGAGGACATGAACGACGACCAGCTGCTGCGCTACAGCCGACACATCCTGCTCGATGAGATCGGTGTCGAAGGCCAGCAGCGTCTCCTCGCCAGCCATGCGCTGGTGATCGGCGCAGGAGGACTGGGTTCACCGGTGCTGCTGTACCTGGCCAGTGCGGGCGTTGGGGCTGTGACCGTGGTGGACCACGACACGGTGGACCGCACCAATCTGCAGCGCCAGATCGCCCACACCGAGGAGCGTGTGGGCCAGCCCAAGGTCACGTCCGCTGCCGCGTCGATGGCGGCGATCAACCCGGAGGTGCATGTCCACACGGTTGCCGAGCGCGCGGATGCCGCGATGCTCGACACGCTGGTGGCGCGGGCCGACGTGGTGCTTGATTGCAGCGACAACTTTCCGACACGACACGCTGTCAACGCTGCGTGTGTGCGCCACGGCAAGCCGCTGGTGTCAGGCGCCGCGATTGGGCTGGATGGCCAGATCTCGGTCTGGGATGCGCGCGGCACGGCCGATCCGTGTTACGCCTGCGTGTTTCCGCCGTCGGCCGAAGTGCCAGAGGTTCGCTGCGCCACGATGGGCGTGTTTGCCCCGCTGGTGGGCATCATCGGCACCATGCAGGCGGCCGAGGCCTTGAAAATCCTGGCGGGCTTCGGCACCTCGCTGGCAGGGCGGCTGCAGATGCTCGACGTGCGCCGCATGGAATGGACCGAGATCCGCATGGGCCGCGACCCCGCGTGCCCCGTCTGCGCGGATCGCCACAACGAACACCATGGACCAAACTCATCCTGACCTGAAAGCCCGCAACTTTCCCAGTGCGGAAGAAGAGGCCCTCGCCGTACAGCCCGCGTCCCGCTACAGCGGCCCGGAAAGTGCCTACCGGCTGGCCTTCACCGACAACGAATTCCTGCTGCGCGACGAGTTGCGGCCTGTGCGGATGCAGCTGGAGCTGCTCAAGCCGGAGCTGGTGCAGCGGGAGCAGGGCATCGAGTCCACCGTCGTGATCTTCGGCAGTGCCCGCATCCTGCCGCTGGACGTGGCCGCGGCCCGCCTCGGCGAGGCTGAGGCGGGTGGTGATGCTGCCGCGATGGCCCGTGCCCGCGCGCAGGTGCAGATGAGCCGCTACTACGAGGAAGCACGGCGCTTTGCCGCCATCGTCACGCGCGAGTCGACGCGGCTCGACACGCCGATCCACGTCGTCACGGGCGGCGGTCCCG
The DNA here is from genome assembly GCA_041165285.1 of Pseudomonadota bacterium. Taxonomy (GTDB): domain Bacteria; phylum Pseudomonadota; class Gammaproteobacteria; order Burkholderiales; family Burkholderiaceae_C; genus Sphaerotilus. The sequence continues at coordinate 2,347 of JBEANV010000624.1, forward strand.
GCATCATGGAAGCGGGCAACCGCGGTGCGTACGAGGTGGGTGGCCGCAGCATCGGGCTGAACATCGTGCTGCCGCACGAGCAGGAGCCGAACGCCTACATCACGCCGGAGCTGTGTTTCCAGTTCCACTACTTTGCGCTGCGCAAGATGCACTTCCTGATGCGCAGCATCGCGCTGGTGTGCTTCCCGGGCGGCTTCGGTACGCTCGACGAGCTGTTCGAGACGATGACGCTGGTGCAGACCGGGAAATCGCGCCGCAGGCCGATCCTGCTCTTCGGGCGTGACTTCTGGACCCGGTTGATCGACTTCGACTGGCTCATCGAGACCGGCATGATCGGCCCCCGCGATACCGAGCTGTTCCGCTTCGTTGAAACCGCCGAAGAAGCCTGGGCCTATTTGTCCGCCCACTACGGCTTCGATCTCCCCGATACCCAGACCGGCGCCTTCGCCGAGGACATGTGACCATGGTGCAGTCGCCCAAGCCTGTGGTGTCGCTGATCGGTGTGCCGACCGATGCTGGCGCTTCTGCGCGCGGCGCTTCGATGGGGCCGGAGGCGCTCCGCGTCGCTGGCCTGCGCGAGCGGCTCGAAGCCCACGGACTGACGGTGCACGACACTGGCAACCTGACTGGCCCCGCCAATCCGTGGCTCCCGCCCGTCGATGGCTACCGCCATCTGGCCGAGGTCGCCGAGTGGAACCGCCTGACCCACGACGCCGTCTTTACCGAACTGGGCGCGGGTCGCTTGCCGATCATGCTCGGTGGCGACCACTGCCTGGGCATCGGCTCGATCAGCGCGGTGGCACGCCACTGCCGCGCGCGGGGACGCAAGCTGCGTGTGCTCTGGCTCGACGCCCACGCTGATTTCAACACCAGCACCATCACCCCGAGTGGCAACATCCACGGCATGCCGGTGGCCTGCCTGTGCGGGTTCGGCCCGGACGAGCTGACGGGCATCGGCGGCCACGTACCGGCGATCTCGCCCAAGGTGATCCGCCAGATCGGCATCCGCAGTGTGGACGAGGGGGAAAAACGCTTTGTCCACCAGCAGGATCTGGAGGTGTTCGACATGCGCTTCATCGACGAGATGGGTATGCGCCATGCGATGGAGCTGGCGCTGGCGACGCTCGACGAGCACACGCACCTGCATGTCAGCTTCGATGTCGACTTCCTCGATCCGGACATCGCGCCCGGCGTGGGCACCACGGTGCCAGGCGGCCCGACCTACCGCGAGGCGCAGCTCTGCATGGAGATGATCGCCGACACGGGGCGGCTCGCCTCGCTGGACGTGGTCGAGCTGAACCCCGCCTTCGACCAGCGCAACCGCACGGCGGAACTTGCGGTCGATCTGATCGAAAGTCTGTTCGGCAAGAGCACGCTGATGCGCAAATGAAGGCGGAATTCGGTCTCAACCTGAGCCTGACGGCGCTGCCTGAGCGCCCTCGGCTGGAAGCCCAGTGGCGGGCGCTCGAAGCCCGCGCATCGGCGAGCTTTTTCACGTCGTGGGCCTGGATCGGAGTGTGGCTGGACACCTTGCCACCGGCGGTGCAGCCGCGCCTGCTGCAGGCCCGTCTGGGTGCGCAGGTCGTGGGGTTGGCGCTGGTGGTCGACGGACCGCCGCGCCAGCGTTTCGGGCTGCGTTTTTGCAGCACTGCATTCCTGCACGCAACCGGCCGGCCCGAGTTCGACCTCCTCACGGTCGAGCACAACGACTTTCTGCTCGACCGTGACCAGGCCGACGCGGTCCGCGCGGCCATGCTGGGCCACTGGCTGGAGCAGTTGCGCGGCGTGACCGAGGTGACGCTGCCGGGACTGGCTGGCAGCGGCTGGCCGGCGGGTGTCGGGCAGGGCGGTCGGCGCAAGGTGACACGCGAGGATTGGGTGCGCCGCTCCTATGCCGTGGACCTGCCGGCTGTGCGCGAGGCCGGTGGTGATTTCCTGAAGCTGATCAGCGCCAACAGCCGTTCGCAGATCCGCCGCAGCATGAAGGAATACGGCCGCCTCGGTGCGCTCACGCTGGAGGCTGCCACCACGGTGGCGCAGGGCCTCGACTGGCTGGACCGGCTGGCCGCGCTGCACCAGGCGCACTGGGTGGCACAGGGCGAGCCGGGGGCGTTCAGCAACGCCTTTTTCACCCGCTTCCACCGCACGCTGGTGGAGCGGCATCTGCTGGACGGCGGTGTGCAGCTGCTGCGCGTCGCCGTGGGCGCACACGATCTGGCCTTCCTCTACAGCTTTGTGCATGGTGGCCGGGTCTGCTTCTACCAGTCGGGGCTGGAGTACGGCCTGATCGAGAAACACGCCCGTCCCGGCTTGGTGGCCCATGTGCTGGCGGCCCAGTACAACGCTGCCCAGGGCCATCAGGTCTATGACTTCATGGCCGGCGAGTCACGCTACAAGGTCAACCTCGCCACACTCGACGAGCAGATGACCTGGACGACGCTGCGGACTTCGGCCTTGCGGTTTGGCTTGGAGGCCGCGCTGCGCCGTCGGCGCCAGCGGCGCCTGGTTGCAGCCGCCGCGGCACAAAGCACTGCGGCACCGGTCCCTGACGCTGGCGACTGATCCTGCGCAGGGCAGGGTACGGCTGTGCCCGTGCGCAGTGGTAGTGGTCAGGCGGCGGTCAGTGCGCGGCGATGGCGCTTGACCGCGAGCGCCCAGCCGGGGGTGAGTAGCTTGAGCAGCACACGCAGTGTCATGGCGTCTACACGGCCGAAGCGGACGACGCTGCGCAGCAGCAGCTCGGCGGCTTTTCGCTTGTCGTTGTCGATTTCGGCATCGGCCGCATCGGCGCAGAAGAAGCCCAGATCGGCCCGGAAGCGCGGCAGATCGGCCAGATAAAGCGCCTCGTCACGTCGGCAAATCCGCTCGGCGACCCGCAGCGTGTCGATGCTGGCCCGGATGCGGTGGCGTGGCGAGGACATCTGGGTCGAGGACAGCCGGTAGTCCAGCAGCGGCCGGTCGACGAAGGCAATGGTCCCCGCTCCGGCGACGCGGACCACCCAGTCCCAGTCGCACATCGACCCAGCCACCGGATCGAAGCTGCCCACGGTTTCCAGCAGGCCGCGGCGAAACAGGATGGTTGGCGGATGCACGAAGTTGCCGTGGGCCAGCGCGCGGTAGGCATTGCCACGGTGTACCCGCGTGGTGGTGGGCGGATCCGTGGGCATGGCGCTTGCAGCCAGACAGTCGTGCAGATCCAGTACATCGACCTGCGTGAGCAGGGAGCGGATGCCCCGCGGTGCGCGTTCGATGGTGGCGTAGTAGTGGCTGGCGTAGGCCGCACTCACCTTGCCCTGCTCGTCAAAGGCGTCGAAGTCGCTGCAGCACAGCACGACTTCCGGCCAGCGCTGCAGCACCCGTGCCTGCACGGCCAGCCGCTCCGGGCGGCACAGGTCATCCGCATCCATCAAGGCGATCAGGTCACCACGGGCAGCAGCCACGCCAGTGCGGCGTGCGCTGGCGAGGCCACCGTTTGGTTGCCGGATGGTCCGCACTCGGTCGCCATAGGCGGCGAGCAGGTCGGCGGTGAGGTCGGTGGAGCCGTCGTCCACCACGATGACTTCGACGTGGGGCCACGTCTGGGCAAAGACGCTGCTTAGCGTCGCTTGCAAGGAGTGCTGGGCGTTGTACGCTGGTATGACGACACTGATCAGGCCGGGTGGACTGACAGAAACTCCTGACATGGTTTCGGACTCCGGAGTGCTTATTCGGGCAATGTGATTCTTCGGGGGGCCCGTGGATGATTTCAGAAGTCACACAAAAAGGGAAGTTTTCCCAGATGGAATCAACGCAGATCAAACACTGGACTGTTCGGGATTCAGTTTCATCACAGGTTGACCTGTTGTTGACCGGACCCGAATCCGGCTGTGCGACAGTATTCAGACGTGTCTGGCCCAGGGAATCAGCAAAAACGCCAAGCGCTTGAACGCCGGGATCCTGTTGCCGAGATTGCCCAGCATGGCCAGGTCGTACTGGTTCCAGACCTTGAAGACCAGGGTGCAGGCCAGATAGGTCAGCACGTACAGGACACCGACCAGAATCTGGTGCAGCGACGAGGGCGCATCAGTGACGATCAGTGCGCCCATCGAGACGGCTGCCGCACTCAGTGCCGCGGCGGTCATGCGCGTGACATCGCCGTAGGGCAGTGGCACCTTGAGCACGATCCGCACGCAGGCGAACGAGAAGAGGAACACGGCGGCCGTCGAGAGCATGTGCGCGGCAATGGCGCCTGTCAGACCATAGCGAGGCACCAGCCACAACGCGGTGGCGGCACTCACGACCACGGCAAACACCGACTCGGCCGCCCGCAGGCGCTGGTTGTCGGTGATCGAGAGCAGGGCACCAAAGGCGGCGTGCGACAGCGTGAAGCCGCGGATGATGACCATCATCTGCAGGGCAAAAGCGGCCGGCGCGTACTTGTCCCCATACATGACCGTGATGACCGGAGCCGCCCAGAAGAAACCGATGCCGGTCAGCAGCAATCCCAGGAAATGGAAGTACCGGACGGCGTCGCCCGCGATCCGGTTGACCCGGTCCCGGCCGCCCGCACCGAAGGCGTTGGCCATCATCGGCATCAGCACGGTGGTGAGACCGGTGGACAGCAGCTCGACCCCGCCCCGGGTCAATGTTGCCGCGATGGTGAAAAAGCCCACGGCTTCTGGCCCGGCCAGCTTGTTCAGCAGAAAAGTCTCGACCGACTTGTTGCTGAAAGCAAAAACGAAGGTGCTGACCATCGTCCAGAACAGGTGCGGCCGAACCCGCTGGAGGAGGGTCTCCTCGCAATCGCGGGTGCCCTTGCGGATGTCGGCCCGGCGCAGCTGGATCGTCGCCATCACCGGATGTGCGACCGAGACCAGCAGGAACAGCAGCATGAAGCCTTCGAGCGGCACGCCCAGCCAGGCCAGGCCGCCAGCACCCACCAGGTTGACCATGCTCAGGGCGCTGACGGAGCTGGCTTCGACGCCAAAGCGTCCGTGGCCCTTGGCCACCGAGATGCTGAAGAGATACCAAGCCTTGGCCGCAGACGCGAGCAGCACGACCAGGGCAAAGTAGGCGAGATGGCCTTCCCAGCCGGCTGGCTTGAGGATGGGCAGTCCGGCCAGGAACACGGTGCCGACGACGAGGATCGACCAGGCTTGTCGCTTCTGCAGCCAGCGGTGCAGGGCCTGGGCGCCGGCGTGGTCGTCACGCCCGAGCGATTCCGAGACAAAGCGGATGGCCGACGTGGTCAGTCCATGGTTCATCAACAGAACCAGCACACCCGACAGCCAGATCAAGTAGGCGTAACGGCCGAAATTGGCCGGACCGAGCGCGCGCGCCACCAGCGTGCTGGCCACCAGGCCCGCAGCGTAGGCCACATAAGTCGACCCGGTCATCAGCAGCGCAGAACGCAGCATCGCCTTGGCGCCGAACTGGTTGCTCATCGTGGTGCCCTGTCCGGCAGGAGTGGGAGACCCATTGCGATAGAAATCCCTGCCATCAATCGGACCAGACGGTCTCCGTGGACTCTGAAGGTAACAAAGTGTAGATCAATCGCCGGATCAATCAGCCACTTGCCGATGGCGGTGGGTCGCCATGCGGACCATGCGTGCGACGAATTGCGCAGCACTGCGCTCGCGGGGCATGAATCGGGGGAGCTGGAAGGGGTCTGCATCGTCTGACGCCACGCCCACCGCCGTCGATACCGCTGCCACGTAGCCGGCCTTGCTGACCATGCGGGCATGTGCAGAGGTGTAATCCAGGTTCGGTTTGCCGTTCGGATAGGCGAAGCACAGCGGCTGTCTGCCGGTCAGGGCCGTGATCTGGTCGCGGTTGACCTCGATCTCCCTCAGCGCCGTCTCGCCATCGACACGGGCGAGGATCGGGTGGTTGACCGTGTGGCCGCCTATGTCGACGCCGGCGTCGGACATGGCCTTGACCTGCGCGTCGTCCATCATGAGATCGGTTGGCAGCCGCGAGCCGGTGCGGCGGCACAGGTCTTCGCAGAACTCGTCGCGCTCGGCTGGATCGAGGTATTTGACGGCCTTGGTGAGGTCGGCAATCAAGGTGCGGCGCGAGGTCACATCGCTGATGAGGCGCTTGCCGAGACCGACGCGCGAGAGGTCGATCTCGCCGGTGTCGAGGCGACGCACCGTCTCGACCACCGAGTCGTTGAACATGCGGCCGCCATTGAGGTAGCCGGTGGCCACGAACACGGAGGCGGGCAACTTGTATTCGCGCAGCAGCGGCAATGCGAGGTCGTGGTTGTCGCGGTAGCCATCGTCAAATGTGATGCACGCAGCGCCGGGCGGCAGGCCACCACACTGCAACAACTCAGCCGCCTCGTGCAGTGGCAGCACGTTGAAGGCGCCAGCCAGTGTCTTGAACTGTTCGACAAGCAGGGCCTGGTGCGGCACGTCAGGCTGTAGCGGATCTGGCTCGGCCAGCACACGGTGGTACATCAGGATCGGCAAGAGATTGGTACCCGATGGATACCTTGCTTGAACAAACCAGCGCGCAATTGGACGAGAAATCCTGATCATTCGAGTGACTCCCACTCCCCGGGCGGTGCTCCCGTGGCATTGATATTATCCGTAACGTAACTATATGTATCGGCCGCAAGGGTCGCGGTCCCGCAAGTCGGGCACCGAATCACCATGGTCTGCGAAGTAAATAATTGAATTTACGCGTTCGGGCGATATTCGGCCGGACAGGCCTGAACTAAAAAATCCGCATAAACAGGGCGGTAGCATTGTGACGCCTGTCCGTGGTCCTGCCGAGCGGATGTCATTGGGGTTTGCGTGTTCGAGAATGAGTTTTCGCGCCCGGGTTCCATCGACCATGCGGTGCAAGCTGAATCCAAAATGAAACCATCGGCTTGAAAGAAACGCATTGTAGACCGCCACATTTGTTGCGACTACGATCGCGCAAAGCAAGAGAAGTTGCCTGATTCGTGATCAGGTAACGGAAAAATTCTTGTGGCTGGCGACTGAAATCTTGACAAATGCCTGAAGTTTCCATCATTTTGCCGACCTTCAACCGGGTGGATGTGATTGGCCGCGCTGTATCCAGCGTACTGAGGCAAACCTTCCACGACTGGGAGTTGATTGTGGTCGATGACGGGTCGACGGATGGTACCCGTGCGCGCCTTGAGGGCCTGGACCCGCGACTGCGTTACATCGGACAGGCGAACCAGGGCGTGTATGTTGCCCGCAACACAGGACTGCAGGCTGCGCGCGGGCGCTACGTGACCTTCCTGGATTCGGACGACGAGTGGTTGCCGCATTTTCTGGCGCTGACGACGGCGTTCTTGCGTGCGCATCC
>JBEANV010000625.1:0-3503 GCA_041165285.1 Pseudomonadota bacterium
GCATTGCCTCGGGCGAGATGCTCGGCAAGGACCAGCCGGTCATCCTGCAATTGCTCGAAGTGCCGATGGAAAAGGCCCAGGAAGCGCTCAAGGGCGTGATCATGGAGCTGGAAGACTGCGCATTCCCGCTGCTGGCCGGCATCGAAGCCCACAGCGACCCGATGACCGCCTTCAAGGACACCGACTACGCGCTGCTGGTCGGCTCGCGTCCCCGCGGTCCGGGCATGGAGCGTGCCGAGCTGCTGTCGATCAATGGCGCCATCTTCACCGCGCAGGGCAAGGCGCTGAACGCCGTCGCCTCCCGTGACGTGCGCGTGCTGGTGGTCGGCAACCCGGCCAACACCAACGCCTACATCGCGATGAAGTCGGCCCCGGACCTGCCGGCCAAGAACTTCACCGCCATGCTGCGTCTGGACCACAACCGCGCCGCCAGCCAGCTCGCCGCCAAGACCGGCAAGCCGGTGGCGTCGATCGAGAAGCTGGCCGTGTGGGGCAACCACTCGCCGACGATGTACGCCGACTACCGCTTCGCCACCGTCGGCGGCGAGTCGGTCAAGGACATGATCGGCGACGAAGCCTGGAACCGCGACGTGTTCCTGCCGACCGTCGGCAAGCGTGGCGCCGCGATCATCGCCGCCCGTGGCCTGTCGTCGGCCGCATCGGCCGCCAACGCCGCCATCGACCACATGCGCGACTGGGCCCTGGGCACCAACGGCGCCTGGGTGACGATGGGCATTCCGTCGGGTGGCGAATATGGCATCCCGGCTGAAACGATGTTCGGCTACCCCGTCACCTGCGCAGGTGGCGAGTACAAGATCGTCGAAGGACTGGCCATCGATGCGTTCTCGCAGGAATGCATCAACAAGACCCTGGCCGAGCTGGAAGGCGAGAAGGACGGCGTCAAGCACCTGCTCTGATCCTGCGCCACAGGTCCACAATGGAAGGCCGGCTGCCTCGGGCGCCGGCCTTTTTCTTTGCGCTTTGAGCTTTGAGGTGTGAGATGCACAAAGTCCATCCCCGCGATGCCCTGTTCGACGCAAGTGAGGCCGCCGTGCCCGAGTTGCCCGTCTGCGACCACTACGCCGGCGTCGAACTCCGCATGCGCAAGAGCCTCGATCTGCAGGCCGAGCTGGGCCCTGTCTTCGATATCACGCTGGACGGCGAGGACGGTGCTCCCGTGGGCGGTGAAATCGAGCACGCGCACCTGATCGCCGAGCTGGTCCAGTCGCCCCAGAACCACTTCGGTCGGGTAGGCGCCCGAGTGCAGGCCGTTGATCACCCGGCATTCGAGCGCATGGTGGATGTCGTGGTCGGGCGGGCGGGCGAGCGGCTGGCCTACCTGATGGTGCCCAAACCGCGTGGCATCGCTGATCTGGCGCGGGCGGTCGGCGTGATCGACGAGGCGATCGTACGCCACGGCGTGTCGCGCCAGATCCCCGTGCATGCCCTGGTCGAGACCCACGGCGCCTTGCGCGAGGTGCAGGCGCTGGCGGCGCATCCGCGCATCGAATCGCTGTCGTTCGGGCTGATGGACTTCGTGTCGGACCACCGTGGCGCCATTCCGCAAAGCGGCATGACGGTCAAGGGCCAGTTCGAGCATCCGCTGGTGATGCGGGCCAAGCTGGAGATCGCCGCGGCGTGCCACGCCTGGCGCAAGGTGCCCTCGCACTGCGTGGTGACCGAGTTCAAGCACATGTCAGCGTTGCAAGAAGCGGCAACCATGGCGTGCCGGCAACTCGGCTACACCCGGATGTGGAGCATCCACCCCGACCAGATCCGTGCGATCGTCGATGCTTTCTCGCCCACCACGGCCGAAGTCGATCAGGCCGCCGAGATCCTGCTGGATGCCCAGGCCAACGGCTGGGGCCCGATCCGCCACCGCCACCATGGGCAGGACACGCTGCACGACCGGGCCAGCTACCGCTACTTCTGGCATGTGCTCGAACGGGCGCACCGTACCTCGATCCACGGCGCTGGCCAGATGCCGGGCGAGGTGCGCCTGGCTTTTTTTGACCTGGAGTGACGGTGCCGAGGCGGTACTCATCGGTTTCAAACGGGAACCCGCGGCTACGCCCTGCTACAGGCGGGGACATGCGGTGCGGCAAACTGCACGTCCCCGTGTTCCGCGGTCACCCTGTCCCGTGGGTGCTCCGATATGGTTCGCTCCCGCCCGCCCGTCTTCGGAGTCCTTGATGTCCCACGCTGCTGTTCGTCCTTTGATCGCCGCCCTGATTGCTGCCACCTGTGCGCTGACCGCCGGCCCAGCGCTCGCCGTCACGAAAAAGGCCAAGCCCGCGCCTGCCCAGCCGGCGCCGCTCGCTGACCTCACCGAAGAACAACTCACCAATGCCGAGCGGGTGCTGACCGGCGCCCAGGAGTGCGAGTTCAACCAGACCATTGCCGTCGAAGGCGCACCGGAGAAGGCGGGCTACTTCCGCATCCAGCACAAGGGCAAGAAGTACCTGCTGGCACCTGAGCCGACCACGACCGGCGCTGTCCGTCTGGAAGACAAGAAGGCCGGTGTGGTCTGGCTGCAAATTGCCAACAAATCCATGCTGATGAATTCCAAGATCGGTCAGCGCATGGTCGATGACTGCGTTCATCCGACACAGAAGATCTGATGCAGGACAGTCGCACGGCCGATGGCATGGCGAGATCACCACGGACAGTGCGTACTTTCCCTTGGCAAGTCTTATATAAGACATAAAATACCGGACTTACCCCAAGCCCAGCCACCCCGCACGGAGCCCCCTCATGCTGCAAGCCTATCGTGAACACGCCGCCGAACGCGCCGCCCTCGGCATCCCGCCGCTGCCGCTGGAGGCCAAGCAGGTCGCCGACCTGATCGAGCTGATCAAGAACCCGCCGGCTGGCGAGGACGCGTTCCTGCTGGACCTGCTGACGCACCGCGTGCCCCCGGGCGTGGACGATGCGGCCAAGGTCAAGGCGTCGTTCCTGGCCGCTGTCGCGCACGGTGACATCGCCGTCGCGCTGGTTTCCAAGGCCAAGGCCACCGAGCTGCTCGGCACCATGGTGGGCGGCTACAACGTGCATCCGCTGATCGAGCTGCTCGATGACGCCGAAGTGGCGGGCGTCGCGGCCGAAGGGTTGAAGAAGACCCTGTTGATGTTTGACTTCTTCAACGACGTCGCCGAGAAGGCCAAGGCCGGCAACGCCAAGGCGCAGGAAGTCATGCAGTCGTGGGCCAACGCCGAGTGGTTCACGACCCGCCCGGAAGTCCCCCAGTCGATCACCGTGACCGTGTTCAAGGTGCCCGGCGAGACCAACACCGACGACCTGTCCCCGGCCCCGGACGCGTGGAGCCGCCCGGACATCCCGCTGCACTACCTCGCGATGCTGAAGAACACCCGCGAAGGCGCGGCGTTCGTGCCCGAGGACGACGGCAAGCGCGGCCCGATGCAGTTCATCGAAGACCTGAAGAAAAAGGGCAATCTCGTCGCTTACGTCGGTGACGTGGTCGGCACGGGTTCTTCGCGCAAGTC
>JBEANV010000626.1:0-2551 GCA_041165285.1 Pseudomonadota bacterium
TGGCCGGGCGTGCCGTCGTGCAGCTTCATCTGGGTGCAGGGGTGCCACACCGCGCGCAGGCTGCGGGCGCGCCAGTCGTCGTTCAGGCTCACGGGATGTTCGGCTCAGCGCAGCGGCGAGGTCTGCGGCGGGTTCTCGGGGTGGGCGCGGAGTGCCTTGATGCGGTTCTGCTCGTCCATGAACACCAGCTTGGGCGCGTGCGCGGCGACCTGCTCCTCATGCACCTGCGCGAACGCGGCGAGGATCACCAGATCGCCCGTGCTGGCACGCCGAGCCGCCGAGCCGTTGAGCGAGATGATCCCGCTGCCGCGCGGCGCCTTGATCACGTAGGTGACGAAACGCTCGCCGTTGTTGATGTTCCAGACGTGGATCTGCTCGTTCTCGCAGAGGTTGGCCGCGTCGAGCAGGTCTTCGTCAATGCCGCAGGAGCCTTCGTAGTGCAACTCGCAGTGCGTGACGGTGGCGCGGTGGATCTTGGATTTGAGGAGGGTGCGGAACATGGTCAAGGCAGGTTCGGGGTGTTCAGGGAGCCTGGGAAAGCGGAGCGGATCATAATGTTGAAATCTTCAACAATCCACCCATTGCCCCACATGGCCACGGTCAACTTCAGCGTGCCGGACGACGTGAAAGCGGCGTTCAACACCACGTTCGCGTCGGAAAACAAAAGCGCCATCATCGCCGCGCTGATGCGCGAGGCGGTCGAGCGCGCCCAGCGCAAGCAGCGCCACCGCCAGGCCATCGAGCACCTGCTGGCCGCGCATGGACAAGCCCCCGAGGTCAGCGAAGCGCAGTTCCAGGCCGCCCGCGACGAAGGCCGGCCATGATCTGCGTGGTCGATGCCAGCGTGGCGATCAAGTGGTTCGTGCGCGGCACCTGGGCGCAGCGCGAGGACCATGTGGATCAGGCGCTGGCGCTGCTGCGGGCGATCTGGGCCGATCGGGTGACGATGCTGCAGCCGCCCCATTTCCCGGCGGAAGTGGCCGCCGTGCTGGCGCGGCTCGATCCCGGTGGTGCAACGGGGGATGTCGCCCACCTCGGCCTCATGGACATTCGCTACACGGCCCCGACCGACCATCTGGCCACGGCGCTCGATCTGTCGGTGCGGTTGAATCATCATCTGTTCGATACGCTTTATCACGCGGTGGCGCTCGACACGCCGGGCGCCACCTTCATCACGGCCGACCGGCGCTATTTCGACAAGGCCCGTGCGGCCGGATTCGGGCAGATCGGCTGGCTGCCGGACGTGCCGTTCCAGACCGTCAACTGACCGTATCGCGGCGGCACCGGCCAGTCACCGACCGCCACCACCTCACGGCCGCTCGTCCTGAGCGCATTGGTCCAGCCCGCGTGGCCCACGACCAGCCGCGGTCGCCGCCCGCCAGCAGGATCGGCAAGGTACCCGCCCACCCTGACGCGCAACTGGCCCAGCGACTCGCCGCCACAGGGTGCGTGGTCGGTGAAATCGGCTTCCCAGACGGCCACCTCGGCGTGCGGGATCGCCGTCCACGCCTGACCGTCCCAGGCCCCGAAATCCAGCTCCAGCAGCCGTGCATCGACGTGGTGCCGCCAGCCCCAGCGTCGCAGCCAGCGCGCCACGTCTGCACAGCGCCGCAGTGGCGAGGAGCAGATTTCGTGCGGCAGGCCGTGGCGGCGAGCGTGCTGGCGGATGCGGTGGGCCAGCCGTTTGGCGCGGCGTGGATCGACGGGCAGGTCCGTCCGTCCGATGCAGCGCCCCGCCGCGCCGATCGGCTTCGGGTGGCGCCAGATCCACAGCTCGGCCCGCGCTTCAGCCATGCAGCACCGCCAGCCAGCCCAGCAGCGCCGCCAGTTCGCTCAGTTGCTGCGACGCCCCGAGCGTGTCCCCCGTGAACCCGCCCAGCCGGCCATGGAACCAGCGCCCGCACCACAGCACCATGCCCGCCAGCGCCAGCAACCCCGCCAGCACCGGCCGCAGATCGCCCAGCACGACCACCGCCGCGGCGCTGACCACGACCGCCCAGCCGAGCACGGCGACCAGCCCGCGGCCGGAGATCTGCTGTGCCATCGGTTTGGCCTTGGCGTGCTCCGGATCGCCCGCATACGGCAGCACCCACAGCAGCACGACCGGCGCCACCCGCGACAAGGCATGTGCCCAGACCGTGGCGACGACCGCTGGCAGCAACCCGACCGACACGATCCCGTGCAGCGCCACCGCCTTCAGCCCGAGCACGCCGACCAGACCGAGCGCCCCGTAACTGCCGAGCCGCGAGTCCTTCATGATCACCAGCGCCCGCTCCCGGCTGACCGAACCGCCGAGGCCATCGCAGGTGTCGGCCAGCCCGTCCTCGTGGAAGCCGCCGGTCATCCAGACGGTCGCCGCCATCGACAGCCCCACCGCCACCGCCAGCGGCCAGAACTGGACCGCCAGCACCAGCCCCGCCGCACCGACCAAACCGATGCACAACCCGACCGCCGGGTAGTGGCGGGCGCTCTGGTGCATCCACTCGGGCGACCAGCCGACCCAGGCGGGCACGGGGACGCGGGTGAAGAACTGGAGCGCGATGAAGAACAG
>JBEANV010000627.1:0-2586 GCA_041165285.1 Pseudomonadota bacterium
TGGTAGCCCAGCAGTTCGCCATCGGGCGCCACCAGGCAATGGGTGAGGTGGCCCGCGGCGATCGAATCGACGAAGTTGGCGCGGCTCCACGGAAAGGGATACGCCCGCACCTCGATGCCCATCACGGCATCGAGCAACTGGACCGCCATCGGCAGCAGCGTCGGCGTCGGCATGTCCACGGACATCAAGTCGATCCTGCTGCCACCGCATTGGCGGTGGCTTTGATGGCTTCGCGTTCGGCCGTGGTCTGGGCGACCTTGTCGCGCACATAGAGCGGCAGCGCCAGCGCCGGGTCGATCCACGCGCCCCGCGCCTGCGCCACCCGGGCGAGCACCGCCAGCGCCGCGCCATCCGGCACCGCGGCCGGCCACACCGCCAGCCCGAGCCGCACCGCCAGCGGCCCCAGCACCTCGGCCTGCACGGTCAGCGCATTGCCGGCCAGTGGCGCAGGCGCCTGCGCGATCGCCTCGGCCAGCGCGGCGGGGCTGTAGAGCGCCACCGGCCCGTCGGCCTGCCAGGCACCGTCAGTGCCCCGGGTCCAGCGCGCGGCGTAGACCTCGCCCATGCGCGCGTCGAGCACGCTCCAGACCGCGTCGGCCATCTCGCCCTGCTGCCGCGCCGACTCGGCCAAGGCAGCGAGCGTGTCCAGCGCCAGCAGCGGCCGATCCACCCCGACCGCCAGCCCCTGCGCCACCGCACAGGCCGTGCGCAGGCCGGTGAAAGCGCCGGGACCGTGGCCGAAGGCGATGGCATCCAGGTCGCGCAGCGCAAGGCCTTCGGCGTCCAGCAGTGCCCGGATCGCCGGCAGCAGCGCAGCCGACGACTGCGCCCCGCCCGGCAACGCGCGCACCTGCACACCGTCCCCCTGCACCAGGGCCAGGTGGACGGTGTCGGTGGCGGTGTCGAGGGCCAGCAGGCGGGGGGCGGATCGGGGAGCAGACATGGCCGCCAGTGTACCGGCCGACCCGGCGCACCTTCGTATGATCCCGGCATGCCGATGCTGCCCCGTTTCCTGACCTTGCTGCTGTCCTGTGCAGCGTTCTGCCTCCCCGTCGCCGCCCAGACACCCTTGCCGGAGCCGGTGCGCGCCGCGCTCGCCCGGGCGCAACTGCCCGAGGACAGCCTGTACGCCTGGGTCGCGCCGGTCGAGGGCGGCCCGGCCTGGCTGGCGCACCAGTCCGGCACGCTCGCACACCCGGCGTCGGTGATGAAACTGGTCACCTCGATGGCCGCGCTGGACCGGCTCGGCCCGCTGTTCCAGTGGCACACGCCGGTCTACACGGACGGCGGCCAGCTCTACGTGCAGGGCCGCGGCGATCCGCGGCTGGTCAACGAGCGGCTGTGGCTGCTGCTGCGGCAGGTGATGGCGGTGACGGGGCCGGAGCTGCGCGGTGATCTCGTGCTCGACCGCAGCGCGTTCGCGGTTCCGGCCGTCGATCCAGGCGCCTTCGACGGCGAGCCGCTGAAGCCGTACAACGTGCGGCCCGACGCGCTGCTGGTGAACCAGAAAAGCCTGCTGCTGACCTTCCGGCCGGACACGGCGCGTGGTGTGGCACGGGTGTCGCTGGACACGGGATTGGCGGGCGTGCAGTGGCCGGCGACGGTGCCGCTGGCGGGTGGTCCGTGCCAGGACTGGCGCAGCGGGCTGAAGCTTGACGTCAGCGATCCCGTGCGGCCGCGTTTCAGTGGCGGCCTGCCCGCAGCGTGTGGCGAGAAGGTGTGGCCGCTGGCCTGGCCCGATCCAGCGGGGTTCAACGCACGGGCGATCGAAGGACAGTGGCTCGCGCTGGGCGGGCGCCTGCGCGGACGGGTGCGCGAGGGCCGGGTGCCCGCCGGGGCAACGCTGGTGGTCGATGGGCTGTCGCCTGCGCTGCCCGAGGTGCTGCGCGACATGAACAAGCACAGCAGCAACACCATCGCCCAGCACCTGATGCTGGCGCTCAGCCCCGGTCAGCCCGAGCAGCCGGCCACCTGGGAGGCCGCGCGTGCCGAAGTACAGGCGCTGGTGCAGTCACACGGCTGCCGGGACGACGAGCTGGTGATCGACAACGGCTCCGGCCTCTCGCGCGATGAGCGCATCAGCGCCCGCTGCCTGGGCAGGCTGCTGCAGTGGGCGTGGACACGGCCATGGATGCCGGAGCTGCTGGGCTCGCTGCCGATCGCCGGCATCGAGACGACGGCGCGGCGCGTGACCTCCGCCAGCGGGCGGGCACACCTGAAGACCGGCTCTCTGGCCAATGTCGCTGCGCTGGCCGGCGTGGTGCACGGCCCCGATGGCCACCGCCACGTGGTCGTGGTGATGGTGAACCACCCGCAAGCCGCCAGCGCCGAGGCGCGGGCGGTGCTGGACGCCGTGGTGAGCTGGTCGCTGGAGCCGCGCTGACGCGGCACAGCGAACGCAGGGTCAGAACGGATTGTTGCGCGCGCGGTTGAGCGCGGCGATGCCGACCCGGCTCTGGAACGACACACCCGGGTGCTGCGCATCGGCCCACAGGTAGGCGGTTCCGACACCGGCAGCACCGCTGACCAGGGTTGCGGTCGTGCAGGCCGGCAGTGCGGTCGTGCAGGCCACGTCGGCGGTGTTGG
>JBEANV010000628.1:0-5584 GCA_041165285.1 Pseudomonadota bacterium
TGAAAGCCAAGGGCAAGCTGCTGGTCTACCACGGCACGGCCGACCCGGTGTTCTCGTCCAACCACACGGCCTCGTGGTACAGCCGTCTGCAGGCCAAGGACGCGGCTGCGGCCAGCTACGCCCGCCTGTTCCTGGTCCCCGGCATGACCCACTGCGGTGGCGGGCCCGCGACGGACAGCTTCGACGCCTTCACGCCGCTGGTGGAGTGGGTCGAGAAGGGCAGCACCCCCGATACCATCCTCGCCACCGTCGGTGCCGGCAACGCCGACAAGCCGGCGACGTGGTCCAGCACGCGCAGCCGCCCGCTGTGTGCGTATCCGAAGCATGCGGTGCTCAAGAGCGGCGCGACGGATCTGGAGAGTGCGGCCAGCTTCGCTTGTCAGTGACCGCATGGCCGCATGGCTCAGTCGGTGTGAGAGCAGGTGTCCTCGGACAGCTTGTCCCGCACCATGTCCACGTAGGCCCGGTCGAGCAACTGCGCCGGCGTGATGCCAAGTTGCTGCATCAGTGCCTGCGCTTCCTGCTCGCCCGTCTCGATCGGCTCGCCGTCGCGCAGCACGACCTCCAGCTCCATGAACGTGCCCAGCCCCGCCACCCGGTCCAGATGCACCCGCGTGCGCCCGACGAGGTAGAGCGTGCGCTGCTTGACGACGCGGCCGGTCTGGCCGTGCGCGAGCGTCAGCACCTCGCGCAGCGTGTCGGGCGAGGCGGTGGGCGTGATGGCGTAGAACGAGGTCTTCGGGCCGGTCTGGTCGGCGCGCTGGTAGAAGATCAGCTCGCCGCACCCGTCGCCGAAGTCGCGCAGCTTCAGGCGGCCGTGCGGGCAGGCGAAGAAGGTGTCGTCCTGCGCGATCTCGGTCGGCCCGGCGGTGGACAAGCCAGCGACGCGGTGGGCGAGGGCGTCGAAGTCGGCGACGCGGGCCTTGATTTCGGTGTTGCGGGCCATGGCATGGTGTGCTCGGGTCAGGTGCTGGCGGGGCTGACCCAGTTTTCCACCCGCAGCCCTGGGTAGTCGCGGAAATCCGCCTCGTTGTTGGTGACGAGCACGCAATCCGCCGCCAGCGCGTGGGCGGCGATGAGGCGGTCCAGTGCATCGCGGCGGCGGTCGCGCACCGCCTTGTAGAGCTGTGCGTACTGGTCGGCCGCCTCCTCATCCAGCGCCAAGGGCGGCACCAGACCCGTCAGCCGCTCGATGGTGGCCGCCACCCGCGACCGATCCTCGCCGCGTTCGCTGACGCCGCATTTCAGCTCCGCCAGCGTCACCACCGACATGACCACCTCCCCATAGATGCAGCGGGCGAAACGCTCGGCCACCTCGGGTGGCTGGTGGCGCATCAGGTAGATGCAGATGTTGGTGTCGAGCATGTAGCGCATGGGTCAATCCACCGTGGGCTGGTCATCGGACAGCCCTGACCAGTCGCGCGCCTTCTGCTCGTGGAACTCGCGGCCCTCCGCCATGAAATCGGCGGGAAAAGCGCGGAACACGTCCATCAACCCTGCCAGCGACTGCCGGTGCAGCGGGCGGATGGTCCACACGCCCTGGTGCCACTCGATCTGGGCTTCTTCGGGAATCTCCGCAGGCAGCATGTCCTTGGGGATGCGAACGGCCAGTGAATTGCCGCTCTTGAAGATGCGTGTCGTCGTGGTGCGCATGCGGTGCTCCTGGCAGACTGTGTGATGACAGTGTATACATTGCAGGTGGCCCTGTCGCGCTTCAGTGCCACATCCACAGCAGCAGGTTCAGCGTCACGAACGACCCCAGCGTCGTGCCCAGCAGCGCCGCCGCACTGAAGCCCTCATGCCCATGCCGCTGCGCCAGGATCGGGTAGATGCCCATGATCGGCATCGCGGCGCTCAGCACCAGCGCCGTGCGCAACTCGGGTCCGAGCGCGGGCAGGCCGATGGCCGTGCCGAGGGCCAGCGCCGCGAAGACGCACAGCGGGTGCAGCAGCAGCTTGCCGGCCATGATCGGCCCGATCCGCTGGCCCATGCCGGCGAGCGACAGGCCGTGCAGGTTGCCGCCGATGACGAACAGCGACAGCGCGCTGCTGGCCTGCGCGAACAGCGTCACCGTGCGCGCCAGTGGCCCCGGCAGTTGCCAGCCGATCGCCGAGGCCAGGAAGCCGAGCACCAGCCCGAGGATCAGCGGACTGCCCGCCAGCCGTGCCACCGACTGCATGGCGGAGCGGTACCACGGTCGATGGTCCGCATCGCCCTGGTCCGCCAGCGCGAGCAGCAGCGGCAGCAGGAGCAGGTTCTCCACCAGCATGTTCAGCGCCAGCGCCACCCCGGCGACCGAGGGCATCAGCAGCAGCAGGATCGGGTAGCCGACGAAACCGCTGTTCGGACACGCCATGCCCATGGCGCTGACCGCACTCTCCGACCAGGACTTGCCGGCCAGCCGACGCGCCCAGACCATCGCCCCGCCGACCAGCGCGAGTGAACCGGCCGCGTAGACCGCCAGGTACCCGACGTTGAGCACCTCCGCCAGGCGCCGCTGGCTCAGCGCGTTGAACAGCAGCGCCGGCAGCGCGATGTTGAGCACGAACTTGCCGTAGGCACGCAGCTCGGCCTTTTCGAACAGGCCCCTGCGGGTGCAGAAGTAGCCGGTGGCGATGAGGAGGTAGATGGGGCCGGTGATGGCCAGGATGTCGCGCATCCGGGCAGTCTAGCCGGGCGACGGGCGGCATAGAATCGAAGCCGATGAACGCGAATGCTCCCAAGATGACGGTCGATCTGCTGCTCAAGCGCATTTCCGACGAATACGAGTCGCTCAGTCGCCAGCTCAAGCTGATCGGCCGCTACGTCGAGCAGCACCGCGACCACCTCGGTCTGGAGGGCATTCAGGATGTCGCGGCCCACTGCGGTGTGCAGCCCTCGGCCGTGGTGCGTTTTGCCAAGCACTTCGGCTTCACCGGCTTCACCGAGCTGCAGCGCATCTTCCGCGATGGTTTGTCGCAGCAGATTGCACCCGGTCGCAACTACAGCGCCCGCATCCGCGATGTGATCGAGTCCGGCGCGCCCAATCTGGACGCGGCGCAGATCGCCCACGAATTCCTCGGCGGCAGCCTCGCGGGCATGCAGGAGTTGCAGAACACGCTGGACGAGGTCGCCTTCGGGCTGGCGGTCGATCTGCTGGCCGACACGCAGGCGATCTGGATTGCCGGCTCGCGGCGCTCGTTCCCGATCGCGGTCTATCTGGACTATGCGCTGCAGCACACCGACAAGCGCATCGGTCTGGTCACCGCCCTGGGCAGCATGCACGAGGGCCAGATGCGCTCGGTGCGCGCCGGGGACGTGATCATCGCGATCTCCTTCGCGCCCTATGCCGAGGAAACGGTGGTGGTGGCGCAGCAGGCCGTGCAGCGTGGCGCCCGGCTGCTGGCACTCACCGACAGCCGCATGAGCCCGCTGGCGCGCGAGGCCGAGGTGGCGCTGATCGTGCAGGACAGCGCCACCTTCGGCTTCCGTTCGCTCACGGCCACGATGGGGCTGGCGCAGAGCCTGTTCATCGCGCTGGCCTACCGGCTGGAGCTGCCCTACCGGCCGACCCAGGCGGCCACCCGGACGGGGCACTAGTCGGCGATGTAGGCCGGGTGGCGGGCGCGGATCGCGTCGGCCACGAGCAGCGTGCCGCTGAGGTGGTCGCGCAGGGCCTGCTGGGCGGCGGTTGCGTCGTGGGCTGCAATGGCGGCGACGATGCGGTGGTGGTCGGCCAGGATCGCCTGCATTTTTCCTTGCGCGGGCAGGTGCAGCAGCCGCAGCCGGTCCACCTGCCCGCTGCGCTGGTGGATCAGGTCGGCCAGTTCCGCCACGCCGGCCGCCGCCAGCATCGCGGCGTGGAAGGCCCGGTCGGCGCGCACGAACTGCGGCCCGTCCTCGGCTTGCATCGCCTGCTGCTGCTGGGCGATCAGCGCGTGCAGCTTGGGCGTCAGTGCAGCCACGGCGTCGGTGTCCTGCGCGGCCAGCGTGGCGACTGCCTCCAGCTCGATCGCCCGCCGCAGGAAGTGCGCCTGCCGCGCCGCGCCAAGACCGATGCGGCTGACGACGGTGGCGTGCTGCGGGAAGATGTCCACCAGCCCCTCCTCGCCGAGCTTGATCAGCGCCTCGCGCACCGGCGTCTGGCTGACGCCGAACGAGGCGGCCAGCTCGGCGCGGGACAGCACGGCACCCGGCGCGAGTTCCAGCGTCAGGATCGCTTCGCGCAGCCGCTCGAACACCTGCGGCGTCGCCTGGCGGGTGCGGTCAAGTCGAAACAGGGGCAGGACGGGAGCGTTCATTGGCGGCGATTGTAAGTGGCCCACCCGATGGGGCCTGGGGACAATCCGGCATTGACACACTAATATATCAATGCTCCACTGCCGCCCATGACTTCCCGCCGCTCCCCCCGCACGCCCGACTCCCTGCGCAGCGCCCGCTGGTTCGCCCCCGACGATTTCCGCTCCTTCGGCCACCGCTCCCGCGTGATGCAGATGGGCTACGCGCCGATCGACTGGAAGGACAAGCCGGTCATCGCCATCGTCAACACCTGGAGCGATGCGAACCAGTGCCACACGCACTTCAAGCAGCGCGTCGAGGACGTGAAACGCGGCGTGCTGCAGGGGGGCGGGTTTCCGCTGGAGCTGCCGGCGATCTCGCTGTCGGAGTCGATGGTCAAGCCGACCTCGATGCTCTACCGCAACTTCCTGGCGATGGAAACCGAGGAGCTGCTGCGCTCGCACCCGGTCGATGGCGCGGTGCTGATGGGCGGCTGCGACAAGACGACGCCGGGGCTGGTGATGGGCGCGCTGTCGATGGGCATCCCGTTCGTCTACCTGCCCGCCGGCCCGATGCTGCGCGGCAACTGGAAGGGCAAGGTGCTCGGCTCCGGCTCCGATGCGTTCAAGTACTGGGACGAACGCCGCGCCGGCCGCCTGTCCGACCAGGCGTGGCAGGAGATGGAGGCCGGTATCGCCCGCAGCCACGGCACCTGCATGACGATGGGCACGGCCGCGACGATGATGGGTATCGCCGAGGCGTGCGGCTTCACGCTGCCGGGGGCGTCGTCGATCCCCGCGGCGGACGTGAACCACCTCCGCATGAGCGCCGAGTGCGGCCGGCGCATCGTCGAGATGGTGTGGGACGACCTGACGCCGGCGCGGATGCTGACGCGGGCGAACTTCGAGAACGGCATTGCCTGCGCGATGGCGATGGGCTGCTCGACCAACGCGGTGATCCACCTGATCGCGATGAGCCGCCGCGCCGGTCACCCGGTCACGCTCGACGACTTCGACGCCTTCAGCCGCCGCGTGCCGGTGGTCGCCAACATCCGGCCGAGTGGCGACACCTACCTGATGGAGGACTTCTACTACGCGGGCGGCCTGCCGGCGATGCTGGAACAGATCCGCCCGCACCTGCACACCGACGCGCTGACCGTCAATGGCCGCACGCTCGGCGAGAACATCGCGGGCGCCGAGACCTACAACGACGACGTGATCCGGCCGGTCACGAACCCGATCTACGCCGAGGGGGCGCTGGCCATCCTGCGCGGCAACCTCGCGCCGGACGGCGTGGCGATCAAGCCGAGTGCCTGCGCGCCGCACCT
>JBEANV010000629.1:0-2853 GCA_041165285.1 Pseudomonadota bacterium
CGCGCCCGTTAATCAGTGCCTCAGGTTCGGGCCCATTTCGACAGCCCCAGCACATCGTCCTCGGCCATCTCGCCCGGGATCACCTCGCGCAGCACACCCTGTCGGTCGATCACGCAGGTGAGCGGGTAGCTGCGCCGCGCAGTGAGCACCGAGCGCAGCGCGGCGGCGTCCATCGTTGCAGGGAAGGTGTAGCCCTGGCGGGCCAGATAGGCGTCGACTGCCGCCGGATCGCGGTCCAGCGCCGCGCCGATCACCGTCAGCGGCAAGGCCCCGCTGGCACGCACCAGCTTGTCGAGGCGCTGGTTGTGGCGCTGGCAGTAGGCACAGTCGGTCGCGAAAAAGACCACCACGGTCGCCCGCCCGCGCAACGATTCGGCCGAGACGCTGCGGCCATCGAGCAGCCGCACCGTCGGCCACGGCACCGGCTGGCCGATTGCGGCCGGATCCGCCCTCACCGGCAACACCCCGAGCAGCCAAGGCAGCGCCAGCACCCGCCCGCAAGCACGGCGCCGGTCCGCAAGCGACAGAGAATGGTTTTTCACGCGGGCTCCCGTGGGGCTGGGTTCGGGAAAACACTACATTCGTATGCAGTGATATTCAAGACACTATAACCCGTACCGCTGTATGACGCTGAATCCATTGCTCCGAGGAGAGTCTCCATGTCCCGACCGTCCGTCGCCATTCGCTGGCTGACCGGCGCGCTGCTGTGCAGCGCCGGCTTGCTGAGTGCCACTGCGGCCCAGGCCCAGGCCCAGGCCCAGGCCAAAGACCCGCAAAGCCTGCGCCTGCGCGCGCTGGCCGCCACCTGTGCCCAGTGCCACGGCACCGACGGCCGTGCAGTGGAAGGCGAGGCACTGATCCGCCTGGCCGGCCTGCCGCAGGACTACATCCTGTCGCAACTCATGGCCTTCCGCTCGGGCGAGCGCAAGGCGACGATCATGCACCAGATCACCAAGGGCTACTCCCCGGAGCAGCTCGAAGCGCTGGCAAAGTATTTCGCTGCTCAAAAGTAAGCCCGGGAGACCCACACCATGCAACGCAGACATCTCCTCCAGGGCCTGATCGCGGGCAGCTCGCTCGGACTGGCCGGTTGTGCATCGCTGTACGGCGGCACGTCGGCCTCCAAGGCCAAGGTACTGGTCATCGGCGGCGGCTACGGCGGCGCGACGGCCTCGAAGTACATCCGCCTGCTGTCCGACTACAAGATCGACGTGATGATGGTCGAGCCGAACCGGCAGTTCGTGTCGTGCCCGGTGTCGAACCTGGTGATCGGCGGTCAGCGCAAGATGGCCGACATCACCAATCCGTACAACGGCCTGAGCGACAAGCACGGCGTGCGCGTCGTCCACGACCTGGTGACCTCGGTGGACGCGGTGAAGAAAACCGCGACGCTGGCTGGCGGCACCGTCGTGCAGTACGACAAGCTCGTGATGTCGCCCGGCATCGATTTCATGTGGGACCAGACCGAGGGCTTGAAGGCCGCGCACGAGTCCGGCCAGGTGCTGCACGCCTGGAAGGCCGGCGCCGAGACGATGACGCTTCGGCAGCAGCTCGAAGCGATGCGGGATGGCGGCACCTACGCGATCACCATTCCCGAGGCGCCCTACCGCTGCCCGCCCGGCCCGTATGAGCGTGCCAGCGTCGTCGCCGCGTATTTCAAGAAGGCCAAGCCGAAGTCCAAGGTGCTGATCCTCGACGGCAACCCGGACGTGACCTCCAAGGGCCCGCTGTTCAAGAAGGCGTGGTCGGAGCTGTACGGCGGCATGGTCGAGTACCGCCCGCAGCACAAGGTGACGGGCGTCGATGCGAAGACGAAGACTGTCAGGTTCGAGGTGCAGGACGACGTGAAGGCCGACGTGCTGAACGTGCTGCCGGTGATGCGGGCCGGGGCGCTGGCGGTGAACACCGGGCTGGCGAACGCCAACGGCCGCTGGTGCCACGTCAACTTCCTGAACTTCGAATCGACGGCGGCCAAGGACATCCACGTCATCGGCGACGCGATCCAGATTGCGCAAGGCATGCCCAAGTCCGGCCACATGGCCAACTCGCACGCCAAGGTCACGGCCGCCGCGATCGTCGCCGAGCTGCAGGGAATGGAAGTCAACCCGAGCCCGCTGCTCACCAATGTCTGCATGAGCTTCGTGGACGACCAGAACGTCATCCACGTCGCCAGCGTCCACGAGTACCAGGCGGCCAAGAACAGCTTCTTCCCGATCGCCGGCTCGGGCGGCGTGTCGGCGGTGCGCTCGGAACTGGAGGGGCGCTACGCCGACGCGTGGGCGAAGAACATCTGGGCCGACATGCTGGCCTGATTCAGCCCGCCACCCCGGTGATTCCTGGATTGCCGGCCACGCCGACCAACCTCGGCGTGTTGAGGTGGCGCGCCTGGACCCGCCCGCCCTGCCCCTTCAGCCACGTTTCCACCACGTCCCACACCGGCTTGTTCCCCGCCTTGGACGCCTCTTCCGCCACGGGCGCCCAGCCGGCAACGTTGTAGCTTTTGCTCGCCTCGACCCGCTTGCCCTTCAGGCGCAGGTCGCTGATGCGGTTGCCCGCCTTTTCCCCCGGCGTGATCGTGTACTGCAGACCGCCCACGCGGACCATGTCGCCGCCCTGCTGGTAGTAGGGATCGGGGTTGAACAGGTTGTCGGCCACGTCCTCCAGCACCGTCTTGAGCGTCTCGCCGCTCATCTGGTTGACGGTCGCGTAGGGGTAGGTGATGGCGAGCTGGTCCATCAGCAGCTCGCGCGTGATCACGTCGCCCGGCAGCAGCGTCGTGCCCCAGCGAAAGCCCGGCGAGAACGCGATCTCGGCGCCCTGCACGTCCATCAGCGCGTCGCAGATCAACTGGTC
>JBEANV010000630.1:0-5186 GCA_041165285.1 Pseudomonadota bacterium
TTCCGGCTCACCATAGCGCCCGGCGGGGATTTCGTTCTCGCATTGCCACTGCCGGTACTCGGGCGTGTAGTTGCGGAGGATCTGCTCGGAATGGATGCGCCCCGGCGGGATGCAGTTCACCGTGATGCCGTGCTTGCCCACCATCCGGCTCAAGCCCTTGGCCCAACTGTGCATGCCGGCTTTCGCGCAGAAGGCGCCGTTGATGTGCTCCGGCTCGCTCTTGCCGGTGATGTTGATGATGCGGCCCCACTGGCCGGTGATCATCTGGTCGATCAGCGCGTCGCCGAGCTGGCGCGGGCGGTGGAAGTTCAGCGTGATCGCCTCCTGCCACTGCTCCTCGCTGACGTGCAGATCCTTGAAGCTGCGCGAGCCGCCTGCGTTGTTGACGAGGATGTCCACGCGGCCCAGCCCGGCCACGGCGGCGTCGGCGATGCGGTGGACGGCGTCGCCGGCGTACATGTCCTGCTCGATCAGCACCGGCTCGACGCCACCGGCCGCCACGATCTCGGCGGCGACTTCACGCAGTTTGTCCACGCGGCGCGCAGAGATCGCCACGCGCACGCCCTCGGCCGCGAGCGCCTTGGCGATGCCACGGCCGATGCCGACGCTCGCGCCGGTGACGAGGGCGGTGCGCCCGGTGAGTTGCAGGTCCATCCGTGCTCCGTTGGGTTCAGGGTTCAATGTCCAGGGTCCGGCGACTGTACGGAGCCGTTTCCCGGCGCACTAGAGCCGGGAATCACATCACCTGTTCACGAAACCTGAACACCTGCGGGCTCAATCCGCCGTGAGCTTGGCCTTCTGCACGACACCCTTCCACTTCGTCAGCTCGGACTTGACCAGCGCCCCGAGCTGCTCCGGCGTGCTGGTCTCGACATCGGCACCGTGGTCCTCGATGCGCTTGATGATGTCCTTGTCGTTGAGGATCTGGTTGAGCGCCTTGTTGAGCTGCTCCACGATCGGCTTGGGCGTCTTGGCGGGTGCGAACAAGCCGTACCACTGCATCACATCGACGCCGTCTACACCCGCCTCCTTGAGCGTGGGCACGTCCGGCAGGCTGGCCGAGCGCTTCGGGCCGGCGATGGCCAGGGCCTTGAGCTTGCCAGACTTGACGTGCGGCAGCGCGGTGAACAGGCTCGGGAACATGAACTGCGTCTGTCCGCCGATGGTGTCGCCGACGGCCGGCGCCGAGCCCTTGTACGGCACACCCAGCATCACCACGCCCGCGTTCATCTTGAACAGCTCGGCGGCGAAGTGCGGCGCGGTGCCGTTGCCGGCGCTGGCGTAGGTGTACTTGTCCGGCTTGGCCTTGAGCTGCGCGACGAGGTCTTTCACGTCCTTCACCGGCACATTGGCGTTGGCGACCATCAGCGTGGCCGAGTAGCCCACCAGGCCGATCGGCTCGAAGTCGGTGACCGGGTCGTAGCGCAGCTTCTGCAGCGCCGGGTTCATGCTGTGCGTGGCGATGTAGCCGAACATCAGCGTGTGGCCGTCGGCCGGAGCGCGGGCAACGAACTCGCTGGCGATCGAACCGTTGGCGCCGGCGCGGTTGTCGATGATGATGGTCTGGCCGAGCAGCGTGCCGAGCTTCTGGGCGATGGTGCGGGCCATCGCGTCGTTGCCGCCGCCGGCCGCGGTCGGCACGACGATGGTGATGGCCTTGTCCGGGAAGGCATGGGCGGCCGGCGCGGTGGCGGCCAGGGCGACGGCCAGGGCCGGGGCGATCAGGTGCGTCAGCATGGGGTTGTCTCCTTCATTGGTCTGGATCGGGCGGGAAAAGACGTAGTCGGGGATGTGCAGCTCGCCCTGCAGGATCTTTCGGGCGGTGCGCACGAGCGAGGCGCGCTGGATGCGGGCGTCGGCGCCCTCGCCTTCGATGGACACCTCGACGTCGATGCGGCCCTGCGGGTGCAGCACGGACAGGTTGCGCACGCCGGCCACGGTGGTCGGGCCGCTGGCGACCGTGCCCGGCAGCGCGAAGGCGGTGGCCACGCCGATGGCGCCGGTGACCGCGTGCGAGGCGTGGCAGCGGCGGGGCGTGAAGTAGCGCGAGGTGACGCTGTCGTCGTCGTGGCCGCGGCTGACCAGCACCGGCTTCGGGATCACGCTGGTCGAGACATCGCCCAGCCCCATGCGCTCGCCCGCCACCAGGCGCAGCCGCTCCAGCCGCTCCAGCAGCGTCCGGTTGGCGTCCAGCTCGATCGGCGGCTCGCGCCCCCCCACGCCGAGGTCGGCGGCACGCACGATCATCAGCGGCATCGCCGCGTCGATGCAGGTCACCTCGACCCCGTCGATCACGTCGATGCGCTGTCCGGTCGGGAACACCGAGCCGGTCACCGAGCCCCAGGCGTCGAGGAAGTTCAGCCGGATGGGCGCGGCGGTGCCGGCCACGCCGTCGATGCTGGTCAGCCCGTCATAGGTGACGCGCCGGCCCGGCGTCAGCACCGTCACGTCGATGCGCGCCCGGGTGTTGACGTTGAACACGCGGACCGTGGTCTGGCCGTCCTGCGCGGCGATCAGGCCCTGCTCGATGGCGAACGGCGCCACGCCCGAGAGCATGTTGCCGCAGTTGGGCCGGGTGTCCACCGAGCGCTGGCCGACGCCGACCTGGGCGAACAGGTAGTCCACGTCGCAGTCCGGCTGGCTGGAGCGCGAGACGATGGCGACCTTGCTGGTGAGCGTGCTGCCGCCGCCGACGCCGTCCACCTGCAGCAGGTCCGACGCGCCGATCGCGCCGATCAGGGTTTCGTCACGCGCGGTTTCGTCGGCCGGCAGCCAGTCGCGCAGGAAGAACGGGCCGCGCGAGGTGCCGGCGCGCATCAGGACACAGGGGAGGGTGATCGGGTGCATGGGTCAAATCATCTCGCTCCGATCGATGCGTGTGAATTGCATTGTTGGGATCAATTGATAGACTGAACGCATCAATCCAGGAGCGTTCGCCATGGCCCTCAACTTCGATCTCAATGACCTGCTGGCCTTCCGCGCGGTGGCGGAGCTGCAGAATTTCCGCAAGGCGGCCGAGTCGATCAACCTGTCGCAGCCGGCGTTCAGCCGCCGCATCGAGAAGCTGGAGGACGCCCTGGGCGTGCGGCTGCTCGACCGGACGACGCGCAGCGTGACGCTCACCGCCGTGGGCCGCGACTTCGCACGCAAGGTGAACGACCTGCTCGACGACCTGGACGCGACGCTGCTGGGTATCCGCGGCGTGTCGGCCACGCGCATGGGCGCGGTGAGCATCGCCTGCGTGCCGTCGGCGGTGTACTACTTCCTGTCGAAGGTGATCCGCCGCTACCACGAGGTCTACCCGAAGATCCGCGTGCGCATCTTCGACGCGAGCGCCAACGAGGTGCTGGAGGCCGTCTCGCGTGGGCAGGCCGATTTCGGGCTCAACTTCATCGGCAGCCAGGAGCCGGACATCGATTTTCAGCCGCTGCTGGAGGAGCGCTTTGTTGCCGCCTGCCGCCGCGACCACCCGCTGGCCCGCGAGCGCAGCGTGGCGTGGAGCGACCTGCGGCGCTACGACTTCATCTCGGTCAGCCAGTCGTCGGGCAACCGGGTGCTGCTCGACCAGGCGCTGGCCAGCCTGCGCGAGCGGCCGCAGAGCATCTACGAGGTGCAGCACGTCACGACCACGCTCGGCTTGGTCGAGGCCGGGCTGGGGGTCGCGGCGGTGCCGTCCATGGCGATGCCGGACGAGGACCACCCGCTGCTGGTCAGCGTGCCGCTGTGCGACCCGGTGGTGAAGCGCACGGTGGGGGTCATCCGGCGCAAAGGGCGTTCGCTCTCGCCGGCAGCCCAGCAGTTGCACGCCTTCCTGATGGAGATGGAAAGCATGTCCGGCCGCCCGACCGCGGGCGACTGATGGCTGGTCTCAGAGGTGCTCGGGCAGCAGGCGGGCGCCGATCCACCGCCCTTGGCGGACCAGTTCCCCCGCCACGTCGGCCAGCACGACGCGGGCCGCCAGCGCCGCGGGCGACAGCTCGTCGTCCGACAGGCTCACCAGCAGGTTGCTGCGCCGGGCGTGCGTGTCGGCGATGGGGATGAGCCGCAACGAGCCCGGCGGCTGGCGCGCGGTGGCCGCACCCGGCTGGATCGTCGCGCCCAGACCCGCCTGCACGGCGTCCATCAGCATCGCCAGCCCGTCGATCTCCGCGACGATCAGCGGCTCGACCCGCGCCCGCGCGAACGCCGTGTTCAGCAAGGCGCGCAGCCCGTGCGGCCCGCTGGGCAGAATCAGGCCGAGCCCGAGGGCGCCGAGCTGGTCGAGGCCGATCGGGGTGTCCTCGGGCCGGTCGATCTGGTCCGCCTGCCCGACGAGGTAGAGCAGCTCGTCCAGCAGCGGCAGCACGCTCCAGCGCCGCGTCGCGTCCACCTGGAACAGCACCGCCAGGTCAAGCTGCCGCGCGTTGAGCATCGCCGTCAGGTGGCCCGACAGGTTCTCGACCAGGTGCAGGCGCACCTCCGGGTAGCGCGCCCGCATGGCCTGCATGAGCGGCAAGCCCAGTACCGCCGCTGTGGATGGGGCGAGCCCGACGCTGACCGTGCCGGACAGGCGGGCTTGCTGCGCGGCGATCATCGCGGCGTCGGCGTGGCGCAGCACCAGCTGCGCCTGGTGCCAGAAGGCCACGCCGGCGTCGGTCGGCACCGTGCCACCACCGGTGCGCTGCAACAAGCGGGTGGACAGCTCGCTCTCCAGCCGGCTGATCTGCTGGCTCAGCGCCGAGGTCACCACGCCGAGGTCACGCGCCGCGCGGCCCATGCCTCCCAGCTCGACCACCTTCACGAAGTAGCGCAGTTGCCGCAGTTCCATTTCAGGGCCGCGGATCGCTGGCGGCTGGCACCGGTGGCGCGACAGTGTCCCGCGCCATGCAGACCCGGTAGCGCGTTTCGCAGCGCTCCGCGAACCACGCGGTGGTCAGCTTGCGCGTGATCTTCGGGCTGTTGAGGTCGATGTCGGGCAACTGCTCGCGGGCAGGCTTCAAGCCGCGCTTGTCGGCCAGCTGGTACAGCCGCCGGTAGGTCGGCGACTGCTCGAACTCGAAGCGCTTCTCCAGCTTCAGATCACGCTCGATCTGCGCGGCGTTGACGCCGAGTTCGGCCTGCAGCGCCAGCAGCGCCCGCCACGCCTGGCTCGGCTCGGTGCGCGGCGACACCGGCTCACCCGCCTTGTAGCGCAGCAGGTCGCCGTC
>JBEANV010000631.1:0-2983 GCA_041165285.1 Pseudomonadota bacterium
GTGGGCAGCCTGGTGAGCACGTCCTTAAGGTAGGCGTACGGATCGTGCCCGTTGAGCTTAGCGGAGTGCAGCAAGCTCATGATCGCCGCCGCGCGCTGCCCGGCCAGCGGCGTGCCGGCGAACAGCCAGTTCTTGCGACCCGTGGCCATCGCAGGTTCATTCCGCCCATATCGGGCAAGAAGTCGAGATCTTCTATCGCTGGCACCCGCTGTTCGGCCACCGGGTGCGCCGGCAGTACCGCGAGCGCAGGGCCGCCGGTGAGGTCGTCCACGTCGAAGTAGAGCCGGGCGTCGTTGTCGTTGTGGCTGGCTGGATGCTCGACGCGGCCGCGTGTGCGAACCTGACGTTGGGTGCGCCGCGGGTCTCTCTCCAAGCGCTGAGCGATCTGCATCGTGTCCTCGTCGAACGCGGCCTTCGGCGAAGCTCTCTCGGTGTTCACACCGACGAGGTCCTCGATGAAGACAAGCACCCGATCAGCGGCAACGCAGCTGTTGTTGCCGGCACCACTTCAGCCGCCTCGGCAGCTGAGCATCGCGTTCGAGACACCGGCGATCACGGGCCTGAGCGCGGAGCAGCGCGCAGCGGCGGTCCAGGCGCTGGCGGCCGTGCTGCTGCACGCCGCGGGCGTTCAGCTGTCGGAGGACGATGATGAGCAGCAGTGATCTCCTGCCCGCCAACGTTCTGCGGCGCAAGGCCGTCGTCTACGTGCGGCAGTCTTCGCAGACCCAGGTTCAGGTCAACCTGGAGAGCCAGCGGCGCCAGTACGACTTGGTCGAAGAAGCCCGGCGCCGCGGCTTCCAGCAAGTCGAGGTCATCGACGACGACCTGGGCCGTTCGGCAAGTGGCATGGTCGAGCGGCCTGGCTTCGATCGCCTGGTCGCACGGCTTTGCGCCGGCGAGGTCGGCGCCGTCCTTTGCTTCGACGCCTCGCGTCTGGCGCGCAATGGCCGTGACTGGCACCACCTGCTGGAGCTGTGTGGGTTGGTGGACGCCCGGGTCATCGACCTCGATGGTGTCTATGACCCTTGCCGCCCCAACGACCGGCTGCTGCTGGGCATGAAGGGCAGCATCAGCGAGTTCGAGCTCGGCGTGCTTCGCTCGCGAATGCTCGATGCCGCCCGCGCGAAGGCACGGCGCGGCGAGCTGCGCCTGAGTGTGCCCATCGGCTACGTCTGGCACCGGGAGTACGGGCTGACCCTGGACCCGGACCAACGCTTGCAGGAAGTGATCCGCCTGGTCTTCGCGCGCTTCCGGCAGCTCGGCAGCGCTCGCCAGGTACTGCTGTCGTTAGCCGCAGAGAAGGTCTTCTACCCCAGGCCTTCGGACGGCAAGAAGCTCGTGAGCTTCGACTGGACCCCCATCCGCTACCGATGCGTCATTGGGTTGCTGAAGAACCCGTTCTACGCCGGCGCCTACATCTACGGCAAGACCGAGAAGCGCACGACGCTGGTCGATGGGCGGGCGCGCAAGAGCTACCACCATGGCAAGCCGTTCGAGCAGTGGGAGGTCGTGCTCAAGGAGCATCACGAGGGCTACATCGACTGGGCCGAGTTCGAGCACAACCAGAAGCTGTTGGCCATCAATGCCTATGGGAGGCCGGGCGGCGTCAAGTCTGGCCGTGGCGGCCGTGCGTTGCTGGCCGGCTTGCTGTCCTGTGGGCGCTGCGGGCGGCGGGTGTCAGTGGCCTATCGCGGCCGTAGACCGGGACTGCCGGTGTATCGATGCGAGCGCCCGCAGCTGCAGCTGGGCCAGCCGAGATGCTGTAGCTTCGGGGCTGGCCGACCCGATGAAGCCGTGGCGCGCGAGTTGCTGCGGGCGGTCGAGCCGATGGCCATCGAAGCATCGCGCCAAGCACAGCGGCAATACATGCAAGCCCAGGCAGAGCGACGTCGCATCCGCGAACTCGATCTTCAGCAGGCACGCTACGAGGCGTCGCTCGCCGAGCGTCGCTACGCCGCCTGCGACCCCGACAACCGGTTGATCGCGGCGCAGTTGGAGAAGAGCTGGGAAGCGGCCCTGCAGCGATTGCGTTTGTGCGAAGAGCAACTCGTCGAGTTGCAGCACGAGCAGGCGAGCGCCAAGCCACCGGATTTCAGCGGTCTGGCCGAAGACCTGGCTGCCGCATGGAACGCGCCGACGGTGACGATGAGGGACAGGCAGCAATTGCTGCGCTCACTCGTCGACGACATCGTGGCCGATGTCGACGAAGAAGTGCGCGAGATTGTCCTGGTCATCCATTGGCGCGGCGGCCAGCACTCGATGCTGCGGGTGCCCAAGCCACGCTCGGGAGAGCATGGGTGCCGGACCTCAGAGGATGCCGTAGCCGTCATCAGCACCATGGCCGGCCGATGGTCCGACGAACAGATCGCCGCGTCGCTCAACCGCATGGGCATGCCCACGGGCCAGGGCAAGACCTGGACCGCGCACCGGGTGGCCTCGCTGCGCCGCGTGCGCGGCATCCATGCGTATCGCCCCGCAGAGGAGGACGGCCAGTGGTTGACCATGTCGCAAGCCGCGGCCGAGCTGGGCGTCACCAACCACCGCATCCGGCGGCTCATCAAGGACGGATTGCTGCGCGCGGAGCAGGTAGTACCCTGCGCGCCATACCAGATCCGCACGGAAGATTTGACGGATCCGAAGATCATCGAGGCGGTCGCCCGAACAAGTCGCCCGTGTCACGTCGAAGACGGCAAGCAGATGCCAATGTTTTCAAGCACTTGAAGAGGTGGGGCACTATGAGCAGGCCATTGCCCAAGGCCTGATCCGGTTCTCGACATGGTTGTTGTCGATCGGCACATCACCGTCCAGCAGGTATCGCCCCAGCCCCGACCAGTGGTTCAAGCTGTAGTCGATGGCCTTGGCGATGGCGCTGCCGTCGGGCACATGAGTGCGCTCAAGTCGCAGCCACACATGCAGCTCGTCCCACAGCGGCTGCGACCGCTCTTGGCGCATCTGCAGCCGCTGCCCGGCGGTCAACGCCTGC
>JBEANV010000632.1:0-3029 GCA_041165285.1 Pseudomonadota bacterium
ACCGTGATTGACATCGGGGTGGCGAACGGGACGCCGTGGCTCTACGACGCCTTTCCTCGCGCCAAGTTCGTCCTGATCGATCCGCATCCGGCTGCGGCCTTGGGTTCCCTTGGGGACCAACTCAACGCCGACATCTACCCGCACGCCGTCGGGGCACAGGCTGGGCAGTTGATCCTCCACAAGGACATCGACGTGCCGAGCAGTTCCAGTTGCTTGCCCGTGTCGGATTGGTTGGAAGAGACGCGCGGGGCCAGAGCCTCGACAGACGTCACCGTGCAAGTCTGCACCTTGGACCATACACTGGGCTCGAGGTACCGCGCGCCCTACCTGCTAAAGATCGACACCGAAGGGTTCGAGATGGAGGTGCTGAAAGGGGCGGAGCGCACCCTGGAGGCGACGGGCGCGGTGATCGCGGAGTGCTCCGTGGCGCCGCGGTTCACCGGCTCATATGAAGCGGCTGAGTTGATCGGCTATCTCGCGGACCGTGGGTTTCGGTTGTACGACCTGTTGAACGTGCGGACCATCGGGCGGACGGGTCCAATCAACTACCTTGATGCCGTGTTCGTACGGCCGGATGTGGTCGCGTGCCATCGCTCCTGATACTGCTGGTGGCCTACGTCTGGCACTGGCTGACCGGCAAACCGCTGCCACCTCCGGACACGGAAGCCGATCCGCCCGGCTCTGGGTGGGGGGCGTAGAATGGAGACGCGATGAACAAGCGCAGGCGGTTCAAGGCGAAGGCGCGGCGCAAGCATCAGCGTGCGTGGCAGCAGGCACGGCCCCATTGGCTGACGTGGAGTTTCGAGGCCCGCTGCCGCTGGTCCGTCATTCACTGCTACGCGCGTAGAGCCCCTTGCATGCCAGCGCTAGCCCCGCCGTCCGTGACACGCCCGAGGGTCTTCTCCCTTACGCAATAGGAGACGGCGGGCGCTTTCCCAGCCACGGACGGCGGGGATCTTGTGGTACGATCTCGGTTGTCAGGCTGCGGCGTGGAAGGACACGCACGATACACTGCTGGCGAAGATGCCGCCCCTTGTCGGCTTGCGCCAGATCGACGCTCGGTTAAGCAAAGGGACATGATGCCGAAGCCGGTACCAAGCCCGGCCAGCCTGACGCTTCAATCCTCATCCATAACATTGCCGAGCAAGTCCGTCACCGGCTCGTCGTCCTCTAGCACTCGCCACGAGCGCCCGCAGCAACTGCACACGTAGACACGACCGACACGTTCCACGCTGTCTCTGGGCGCATCGCAGAAGCCGCACTCCGGTACGTCCTCACGCAGCGATCGGCGGGTCATCGCCGCCACCACCCGATGAGGAACAGCCCACCGATCAGCACGGCCAGCAGCACCGTGACGGCATAGAGCGACCACACCGCCAGCGCGGTGTTCACTTGTCGAACATCCGGCCGCGACGGGCGTGTTCGATACGTTCTGCCACGGCACGCTCACGCTCCGCCCGGACACGCTCCGCGTCAGCCAGCCTGTCGATCTGCTTCTGCTGTTCGATGTTCTCGGCGACCGCCTTGGTGGCCGCGGTCGTGGCATCGCTGACCGCCGTGACCAATTCGTTCGTGTAGGCGCCGACCTTGTACACGACGACGACGCAGCTCACGAGCACCGACGCCGCGAGCACAATCGTCTGCAACCACTCGCGCACGGTCGAAATCTTGGGGCTCATGCCCACCACCCGTCGCACAGCCATAGGGGTAGCCCCGCTACATCTCGCGATTGCGCGACGTGGTTGGGTACAGGTCTGATCCTGCTCAACATGGGCTAGCCGCCTCTCGTTACGGCTGGGTCGTGCCAGGGGGCCGTGACTGTTCCACCAGCGCGGCCCCCGCCTTGGTCTTGCTACACTAGACGGTCATGACGCGGACGGACCGCATCGAATGCGCCTTCTGGCTCATCGCGCTGGCGTTCCTTCTGGCCGTGGCCTCGTCTCTTCTCCTTGAGCCGTTACCGGCACCAGCGGGACACCATTCGCTTTCGCCAGACCGGCCAGCTCTGTCGTCAGCGCCGCACTCGCCGCCGTCCGCCCACCAACGCGCAGCGCCATCCCTCGACTAAGAATCCGCACCGCTCGCGGGTTTCTCAGCAGCTTGGCCATTCCGGTGGCAGACAGCGAGTACGCCGCGCCAGCACCAGGGTTCCAGTACCATGTCCCTGCTTCAGCCCCCTTCATCAGCGTCAGTGCCGTGCCAGACGGGTTCGGGCTCTCGGCCATCTTTTTGGCCCCGAGAAAAAACTTGTCGAGGTCTGAGATCAATGCGGTGTCTCGGAACAGCACCTTCTTGGTCTGCGGCCCCAATTTCTCCCACTGCGCCCACATGCCCTGCGCGTGATCGAATCCGCCCTGTGAGGTCGCTTTGCCCAATACATCTTCCAGGTAGGCACGACCGACCTGCGCCATTTCCTGCGGGGCCACCTTCGACACCGCCCGCAGCTTGTCGATCCCCGCATCCTTCTGCCAGACCGCCTGGTTGAACACCTGGACAGGTTCGGTCTTCAACTGCTCGAGCACGTCGGCCGCCCCGTATTTCGCGCGGGTCGCGAGGCGCCCCGACATCAGGGCCGTTTCAACGTCAGGACCGGCACCCTTCGCGGCCTGTCGGACGGTCGCTTCCAGTTGTTGCACGGCCGCAGCCGCAGCCCCCTGCCCGGCCGTTCTCAGTTCCGGAAGATCCGCCCCGCGCGCCATCGCTTTGAGATCGCCCAGCGCGTCATCCACGACCGACAATGGCGCCTGATCAGGACCGCTCATCAGGCGGTCCAGCGCGACGGCTGCGCGACCCTTTCCGCCCATCAGGGGTGTGATTTCCGATTCACGCATCAAGCGCCTATGCAACGGCGCCAGGGCCTGCTTCGTCGCCGTAAGATCCACCGTCACGGGGTTCGCGGACTCCAATTGACCGAGCCGCCCATACGACTGAGAGGCCGCGGCATGCGCGTCCGTCACCTGCTTCGTGACGGCCCCGCGCACGGCCTCACCCGCCTGCTCTGGTGTCACGGCCGTGGGATGGACACGAGC
>JBEANV010000633.1:0-5810 GCA_041165285.1 Pseudomonadota bacterium
TGTAGACCTCGGGGTGACCGAAGAACCAGAACACGTGCTGGTACATCACCGGGTCACCGCCGCCGGCGGGGTTGAAGAAGCTGGTGCCGAAGTGGCGGTCCGTCAGCGTCATGGTGATCGCGCCGGCCAGCACGGGCATGACCGCGATCAGCAGGTAGGCGGTGATCAGCCAGGTCCAGACGAACATCGGCATCTTCATCAGCGTCATGCCCGGAGCGCGCATGTTGAGGATGGTGACGACGATGTTGATCGAGCCCATGATCGACGAGGCGCCCAGGATGTGCATCGCGAAGATGCCGGCGTCCATGGACGGGCCCATCTGCAGCGTCAGCGGGGCGTAGAGCGTCCAGCCGGCGGCGGGGGCGCCACCGGGCATGAAGAAGCTCGACACCAGCATCAGCGCGGCAGGAATCATCAGCCAGAAGCTGAAGTTGTTCATGCGCGCGAAGGCCATGTCCGCGGCACCGATCTGCAGCGGGATCATCCAGTTCGCGAAGCCGACGAAGGCCGGCATGATCGCGCCGAACACCATGATCAGCCCGTGCATCGTGGTGAACTGGTTGAACAGCTCGGGATTGACGAACTGCAGGCCCGGCTGGAACAGCTCCAGGCGGATCAGCAGGGCCAGCACGCCGCCAATCATCAGCATCGTGAAGGCGAACAGCAGGTACAGCGTCCCGATGTCCTTGTGGTTGGTCGCAAAGACCCAGCGACGCCAGCCGTGGGGAGCGTGGTGGTCATCGTGGTCGTGGGCATGGTCGTCATGCCCGTGACCGTGACCGCCCGGATGGAGAACTGCGCTCATGGGTAGTGATCCTCTGGAATGTGGTCGTGGTTACTTGCGGGCAGCGACCACTTCGGCCGGCTGGACGATCTGTTCGGTCTTGTTGGACCAGTTGTTCTTGGTGAACGTGATCACGGCGGCGATGTCGGTGTCCGAGAGTTGCTTCCAGGCCGGCATCGCACCATTGTTCTGACCGTTCAGCAGCACAGCGATCTGCTTGCCCTTGTCCGCGTCCAGCACGACCGGCGAAGCGTCGAGCGCCTTGATCGGACCGCCGCCCTTGCCGTTGGCCTGGTGGCAGGCGGCGCAGTTGGTGGCGTAGACCTTCTCGCCGCGGGCGATGAGGTCGGGCAGCTTCCATTCCTTGGCCGGATCGTCCGCCAGCGCCGCCAGCTTCTTCTTCTCGCCCGCCACCCAGGTGGTGTATTCCGCGTCGGTCACGACCTTGACGTGGATCGGCATGTAGGCGTGTTCCTTGCCACACAGCTCGGCGCACTGGCCGTAGAAGTCACCCGTGCGGTCTGCGCGGAACCAGGTGTCGCGCACGAAACCGGGGATCGCATCCTGCTTGACGCCGAAGGCCGGGATCATCCACGCGTGGATGACGTCATTGGCCGTCGTGATGATGCGGATCTTCTTGCCGACCGGCACGACCAGGGGGTTGTCCACCTTCAGCAGGTAGTTGTCGCCCTCGGGCTTGCCCGCGTCCGACATGGCGCGCTGGGTGGTGTCGAGGGTCTGCAGGAAGTTGATGCCCTCGCCCTCGCCCTTCAGGTAGTCGTAGCCCCACTTCCACTGGTAGCCGGTGGCCTTGATGGTCACGTCGGCGTTGGTGGTGTCCTTCATGGCCACGACGGTCTTGGTCGCCATGGCGCCCATGCCGATGACGATGACAAACGGCACGATGGTCCAGGCGATCTCGACCGCGATGCTCTCGTGGAAGTTGGCCGGCTTGTGGCCCTTGGACTTGCGGTGCTTGATGATCGAATAGAACATCACGCCGAACACGGCCAGACAGATCACGCTGCAGATGACCATCATCACCACATGCAGCCAGTGCTGTTCAGTGGCGATCTGTGTGGCGGGGGTGTGGAAGTCCAGTTGGCGAACGCCCGGACCACCCGGCAGATCGTTCACTGCCAGTGCCACGGTCGTTGCCATGGAAGCACATGCAGCCAGACTCCACTGGCTCGCATGGCGCCACAGAGCTTTCTTCATCATCATCTGCGCTCTCTTTCTCTACCAGATCGGCTGGCCAGCAGGCCGCCGCGGACATAGTGTCTTGTCTGTCTGCAAACATGCACCACCAGCGCTATCCCGCCATCCAGAAGCATCCGGACGACCGAAGTAGAAAACCAGTGGGTGGGGGGTTGATGACCGTCAGCAACGATCCGGACGTTTTTTGATTCGGATCATTGCCGAGGCTATCGGACAGGCTGCGAATTTTAGGCGCTGATATCAATGCGGGGCAATGTTTCGCGCTCCATGACGGCAGTACCGCACTCAGTCGGTGCGCCCGG
The DNA here is from genome assembly GCA_041165285.1 of Pseudomonadota bacterium. GTDB lineage: Bacteria > Pseudomonadota > Gammaproteobacteria > Burkholderiales > Burkholderiaceae_C > Sphaerotilus. The sequence goes on from JBEANV010000633.1 coordinate 2,305, forward strand.
GGTTGCGCTGGCGCGTCATTTCACGCATGGCACCGAGCGAAATCTCGGTCTGCGCCTGCATCCGCGCCCGGGTGACCGGACGGAACGCATGGCCGTAGACGATCTCGAAACCCAGGTGCAGCCGCCCATCGGCGCCGGCGAGGTGCCGTGTCAGGGCTGCGTCAAGTTTGCGACGCCAGTTTCGGCCCCGCAATCCGGGTTGACGCGCACTGGCGGTGTTGCGCCCGAGCAGGCGCAGCTCGGCCAGCAGCGCCTGCGGGCTGTCCCATGTCAGCGTCAGGTGCTCCATGTCCATGACGGGATCGGCAAAACCGGCGTGGACCAGTTCGTCGCCGAGGTCGTGCATGTCGATCCAGGCGCTGCCCGGCGGACCCCAGCCGAGTTCGGCGTAGACCGCGCGCAGCTCCTTGAGCGTGTCGGGTCCGAAGCACGAGAACATCAGGAATCCATCTACCTCCAGTGCCGCGTGCCAGCGCGGCAGCAGCGCCGGCAGGTCATCGACCCAGTGCAGCATCATGTTGGCCCACAGTAGCTCGGCCGTCGGCGGCGTGGCGGATGCCTCGGAGGGAGCGGACTGGCCCGTGAGGCGCTGCCACCAGCGTGGGCCGGTCCCGCTGCCTGGCTGTTCCGGCAGCGGAAGATCGTCACAACCGTACCGCAGGATGCGGGCCTGCGGGTACTGCGTCTTCAACAGCTCGGTGCTGCCCGAGGTGGGGCTCCACCAGTCGATCACCCGGGCAGGCTGGCGGCGGACCAGCGACAGGCGCTCCGCCATGCGGCGAGCGATTTCCTCGTGCAACCAAGGTGTGGCACGGCCGACGGACTGCCGGAGGTGGCGTTGCAGCGCGGCCGGGTCGATCCGCGGCGGGCGCTGGGGGGAGGTGGGGGAGGGTTCGGCCATGGTGGTGGAACTGTATAGTCAGTCGGACATGACCCTGCGCACCTTCGCGGCAGCGTGGCGCTGGACGCCCGGCACTGCCTGCCACATCTGCACCTCCTGGCAGCGCGATGCGGTCTGCAGCGCCTGTCGGCTCCGGTTTCGCCCGGCGGGCCACCGCTGCCGCTGCTGTGCGGTGTCGCTGGTGGGTCTGAACGAGGTCTGCCGCCGCTGCATCCTGCGCCCGCCGGCCTTCGACCATGCGCTGGCCGCACTCGACTATGCCTATCCCTGGGACGGGCTGGTCACGCGCTTCAAGTTTGGTGGGGCCTGCGAGCTGGCCGGGCCGCTGGCCGAGCGGATGACCGAGGCGCTGCAGACCGCTGCAGCCCAGACCGGGTTCGTGCAGCCGGATGTGCTGCTGCCTGTGCCGCTGTCCGACGCCCGGCAGCGCGAGCGTGGCTACAACCAGGCGTGGGAGCTTGCACGGCGGGTCGGTCCGGCGCTGGGCATTGCGGCCCAGGCCCGCTGGGTCGAGCGGGTGCTGGACACACCGCACCAGACCGGCCTCGACCGTGAGGCCCGGATGCACAACCTGCTCGGCGCGTTCGCGGTGACGGCCGCCGGGCGGGCCGGGCTGCCGGGACGCTCGGTGGCAATCCTCGATGACGTGATGACCACCGGTTCCACCGCGCAGGAATTGGCCGCGACCCTGCGCCGCGCCGGGGTGGTCCATGTGCAGACCTGGGTGCTCGCGCGCACGGTGAGCGATGATGCGGCCCCCTGACCGCCCGCTGTTTCGCTGCACCGCGCCATGTTCCGCATCGTCCTTGTCCACCCCGAAATTCCGCCCAACACCGGCAACGTGATCCGGCTGGCGGCTAACACCGGCTGCGAGCTGCACCTGATCGAGCCGCTCGGCTTCTCGATGGATGACAAGTTGCTGCGCCGTGCCGGGCTGGATTACCACGAGTACGCGCCAGTGCGCCGCCATGCGTCGTGGGAGGCGCTGGTCGCCGACTGCGCTCCGGACACGGCACGGATGTTCGCACTGACCACCCGCGGCAGCCGGCCGTTTGCCGAGGTGGCCTGGCAGTCGGGCGACTGGCTGGTGTTCGGTTGCGAGACGAGCGGCCTGCCGCCCGCGCTGCGCGACACCTTTCCGGACACGCAGCGCGTGCGACTGCCCATGCGGCCCGATCAGCGCAGCCTCAATCTGAGCAATGCGGTGGCGGTGACGGTGTTCGAGGCATGGCGCCAGAACGGCTACGCCGGCGCTGTCTGAGCCGGTTCAGATTTCGGCGCGGGCGCCGCGCTGCATCAGCGACCGCACGGCCTGCTGTGGCGTGAGGTCACCCTCCAGCACCGACACCACGGCGCGCGTGATCGGCATGTCCACGCCCAGCGCCTGCGCCCGGTCGTGTACGGTGCGGGCGCTGTAGACGCCCTCCGACACATGGCCGAGGTCTTCGAGGATATGGGCCAGCGTCTTGCCGTCGGCGAGTTGCAGGCCGACACGGCGGTTGCGCGAGAGGTCGCCGGTGGCGGTCAGCACCAGGTCACCCAGACCCGACAGGCCCATGAAGGTCTCGACCTGCGCGCCGAGCGCCAGCCCGAGCCGGGTCATCTCGGCCAGCCCGCGGGTGATCAGCGCGGCGCGGGCGTTCAAGCCGAGCGCCAGTCCGTCGGCCATGCCAGTGGCGATCGCCAGCACGTTCTTCACCGCACCGCCGACTTCGACGCCGACCGGGTCGGTGGAGGAATAGACGCGCAGTGTCGGGCCGTGCAGCGCGTCCACCGCGGCCTGGCGCAACGCGGCGTCCTGGCTGGCGGCGACGAGCGCGGTCGGCTGGCCGCGGGCGACTTCGAGCGCGAAGCTTGGTCCGCTGAGCACGCCGGCGCGCAGACCGGGGGCCGCCTGTCGGGCGATCTCGTGGCCGAGCAGACCGGTGCCGGCTTCGAAGCCCTTGCTGAGCCAGAGCGTGGCGGTGCCGTCCGGCAGGCGCTGCAGCATCTCGCGCAGCGCGGCGGTGGGCGTGGCCACGATGACCAGCCCCGCCAGCCCGGCATGGGCGACGGCGCCGGAAAAATCCGAGGTGACTGCCAACGCGGCCGGCAAGGCCACACCGGGCAGGTAGCGCGCATTGCACCGCGAGGCAGCGATCTCGCGGGCCTGGCGGTCGTCACGGGCCCAGAGGACCGTGGGATGGCGGGTGGCGGCCTGCGCCGCCAGCGCGGTGCCCCAGGCACCGGCGCCGAGCACCGTGATCTGCATCGCCTCAACTATTCAGCGCCTGCTGGCCTTGCTGCTGCTGCGCTTCGTACATGGCCTGGAAGTTGACTTCGGCCAGATGGACGGGCGGGAAGCCGGCGCGGGTGATTGTGTCGGCCACCACGGCGCGCAGGTACGGATACACGATGCCAGGGCAGGCGATGCCCAGGATCGGCTGCATCTGCTCGGGGTCGATGTTGCGGATCTCGAAGATGCCGGCTTCCTTGGCTTCGCACAGGAACAGGGTGCGGTCGCCAAGCTTGGTGGTGACGGTGGCGGTCACGCAGACTTCGTAGATGCCATCGGCGACGGGGCCGACCTCGACGCCGAGGTTGATGTCCACGGCGGGCTGGCCCT
>JBEANV010000634.1:0-9029 GCA_041165285.1 Pseudomonadota bacterium
AACGCCACCAGCGTGACGATCCCGGCCGGCACCACGTCGGTGCTGGTGCGCACCCCCATCCACGACGACAACTTCCGGGATCCGAACGAAACCTTCACGCTGACCGCCACGCTCGCCAATGGCAATGTCACCGTCACGCAGCCGACCGGTACCGCCACCATTGTCGATAACGGCGACACACTGCCCTATCTCCAGAAGATTGCCCCCATCACCGTCAATGAAGGCGCGGGCCAGGCCGTGTTCACGGTGACGCTGTCCGAGCCGTCGACGCTGCCGGTCACGGTGCGCTACACCACCTCGGATGGCACCGCCACCGGTGGCACCGACTACACCCCGACCACCGGTGTCCTCACCTTCGCCCCAGGCGAAACGACCAAGACCGTCGCGGTGCCCATCCTGGCCGACACGGTCTACGAAGGCGACGAAACCTTCAAGCTCACACTGAGCGACCCGGTCAACGTCGGTCTGCCCAACCCGGACGCGCTCGGCACCATCCAGGACGATGGCCGCGGCACCGGTGGCACCGACGACGATCGACCGCGTGTCAGCACCGTCTCCAGCCCGACCACGCAGGAAGGTCAGCCGCTGGACTTCACCATCAAGCTGACCAACACCTCCACCAAACCGACGGTGCTGGATGTCGTGCCGCGCTCCAGCACCGGCACGGTGGGCACCGACACGGGACCGCTGGAAGTCTCCTTCGACGGCGGCCGGACCTTCACGCCGATCACGGGCACGACCGTCACCGTACCGCCGGGCACCGACACCGTCATCGTGCGGGTGCCGACGGTGCTGGATCCGACGCCGGAAACCAGCGAAACCATTTTCCTCGACGTCAAGGCGCCGACAGACCCGGCCCCCATTTACGGCACCGGCACCATCGAGGACGCGCCGCTCGTGTCGATTGCCGGCCCGGCCTCCGTCAAGGAGGACGTCGGCACGGCGGTCTACACCGTCACCCTGAGCCACAGCAGCACGGCGGAGATCAAGGTCCAGGTCAAGACCGCCGACGGCGTGGCCAAGGCCGGCAGCGATTACAGCGCCCTGGCCCAGGAGCTGACCTTCGCCCCGGGTGAAACCACAAAAACCGTGTCCGTGGCGATCACCAACGACACGCTCTTCGAAGGCCAGGAAGACTATTCCATCGCCCTGAGCGCCCCCAGCGGCGCGGCCATCCAGTCTGGTGCGGGCAGCGTGACCACCACGATTGCCGATGAAACCAACAGGAACACCGGCGAAAACAACGACGCGCCAAAGCTGGCCGTCACCGACGTGAACGTGCCCGAGTCGGCCGGGTACGCCACCTTCAATGTGACGCTGGACAAAGCCTCCGGCCTGGCCACCACGGTGGCACTGGCCCTGGCCGACGGCACCGCCAGGGGCGCAGGCGTGGACTACGGCCGCGCGGGCGCCGGTAATCTGCAAGTCTCCACCGATGGCGGCACCACCTGGGCCGATGCCACCAGCGCCACCTTCGCCGCGGGCAAGACCAGTGTGCTGGTGCGCACACCGGTGATCGCCGACGCACTCGACGACTCCGGTGAAACCTTCACCCTGACGGCCACCACCACGGCGCCGACTGGCGGCACCTCCAACCCGAACGCCACCGGCACCGCCACGGTCTATGACCTGCCCGGCCTGACCATCAACGACCAGATCGTCAACGAGGGCACAGGCATCGCCACGTTCACCGTGACACTGTCCGGCCCGGCCGCGACCCCGGTGACCGTCAACTACGCCACCGCCGACGGCAGCGCCACCAACGGCACCGACTACACGGCAAAATCAGGCTCGCTGACCTTCGCACCCGGCGAAGTGACCAAGACAATCACGGTGCCGATCGCCGAGGATCTGGTCTACGAAGGCCCGGAAACCTTCACGGTCAATCTGAGCAGTCCCAGCGCCAACGCCATCATTGCCGACGGTCTTGGCCTGGGCACGATCAAGGACGACGGCGATGGCACGACCCCGCCAGGCGTCCCGAAGACCGACGACCGCCCGCACGCCACGATCGACGACATTTCTGTCAACGAAGCGGCTGGCACCGCCACCTTCACTGTCACGCTGACCGGCACGGCCGTGATGCCGCTCACGCTGAATTTCGACACCACGGACGGCACGGCCAAGGCGGGCCTCGACTACACCGCCGTCACCGGCTCGCTGACCTTCGCACCGGGCGATACGACCAAGACCATCACAGTTCCGATCCTCAACGACACCCCGCCCGTCTACGAAGGCCCGGAGACCTTCACCGTCAACCTGCGCAGTCCGAGCGGCACCATCGTCCTCGATCGCCCTCTCGGCTTGGGCACGATCAGTGACGACGGCACGGGAACCGTCCCGCCGGGCACTCCGCTCGACAACGACAAGCCGCTGATCACCATCAACGATGTGCCGCTGGTCAATGAAGCGTCCAAGTCCGCCATCTTCACGGTGACGCTGTCGAACGCGTCGGATCTGCCGGTCACGGTCAAATACAGCAGCGTCAACGGCACCGCCGAAGCCGGTTTCGACTATGACGCCGTGCTGGGCACCCTGACCTTCGCGCCGGGTGTGCTGACCCAGACCATCAGCGTTCCGCTCATCAATGACGCGGTCTATGAAGGTGCGGAGACCTTCCAGGTCGTCCTGACCGATCCGACCAACGGCGTCGTCAATGCAGCTGGTCGCGGTGTGGACACGGCCAAGGATGGCACCGGCACCGCCACCATCGTGGACGACGGCACCGGTGGTCCCCTGTCCCCCGACACACCGCCCGGCACGCCGCTGGACAACGACAAGCCGGCCATCGCGATCAACGACGTGGTCGTCAACGAAGCCTCCCGATCGGCGGTTTTCACGGTGACGCTCACCAATGCGGCCAAGATGCCGGTCACGGTGGACTTCGCCAGCGCGGACGGCACGGCCAAGGCCGGGACCGGTCTGGACTACACCGCCGTCAGTGGCACCCTGACCTTCGCCCCGGGCGAAACCAGCAAGACCATCACCGTTCCGATCCTGAACGACAACGTCTACGAAGGCGCCGAGACGTTCACGGTCAACCTGTCCACCCCGACCAACGCCACGATTGCCGATAGCGTAGGTCTCGGCACCATCAAGGACGACGGCACCGGCGGCCCGCTGTCGCCCGACACCCCGCCCGGCACGCCGCTGGACAACGACACGCCGCGCCTGACGATCGACAGCCCGACCGTGGTGGAAAACTTCGCGGGTGGCCACGCGGTCTTCACGCTGACGCTGGGCAACCCATCCGCCACTGCCACGACTGTGGCCCTTGCCCTGACCGCCGGCACCGCTACTGGCGCCGGCACCGACTACGGCAGCACCGGCAGCAGCAACCTGCAGGTATCCACCGACGGTGGCGCCACCTGGGCGGACGCCACCACGGCCACCTTCGCCCCCGGCATCACCTCGCTGCTGGTGCGCACGCCGCTGAATAATGACAAGGCGATCGAGGCAGCGGAAACCTTCACGCTGACGGCCACCACCACCGCAGGCACCACGCTGACCCCGAGCACGGCGGGCACCGCCACCATCGCCGATGACGACCATGCCCCGATTCCGTTGCGGGACGTGGTGAGCACGCTGGAGGACACGCCGGCCACTGGTTCGGTGCTGGCCAATGACACCGACCCTGACGGCGATCCGCTGACCGTCACCGGCTTCAGCATTGGCGGCGTGGCCTATGCGCCCGGCGCCGTTGCCACCCTGCCGGGTGTCGGCACCGTCACCATCGCCCCGAATGGCACCTACAACTTCGTTCCCGAGCTGAACTTCAACGGTGTCGTGCCCGTGATCACCTACACCGTCACGGACGGTGCCAATCCGGTCACGACCACGCTGGAGCTGACTGTCACCCCTGTCAATGACGCCCCAGTCGTGACCGCTGGCCCGGTGACGCCGCTGTCCGAAGAGGGACTGACGGGTGGTCTGGCCGACGCCACAGGCACGCTGGACACCACCAATCTCGTGGTCAACACCGGGCAGATCGGCATCAGCGACCCGGAAGGCAATGCCATGACGGTGGTCTGGTCTCCCGTCACCGCCAGCTACACCCAGGCGGGCATCCCCATCACCTGGACTGGCGAGGGCACGCAGACCTTGATCGGCCGCGCAGACGGCGGCCCGGTAATCCTCACCGCCACGATCAATGACGCAGGCGCCTACACGGTCACGCTGTCCGGCCCGATCGACCACCCTGCGGCGGGTGAAGACGCCTTGCAGCTGGACTTCGGCGTCGTGGTCAGCGACGGTGCGCTGAGCAGCGCGGGCACGGTCAGTGTGCGGATCGAGGACGATTCGCCGGCAGCACTGGTCACCCAGACCAGCAGCGTGCGCCTGCAGGACACCAACCTGCTCATCACGCTGGACACCTCGGGCTCGATGAACACCGAAATCGAGACCGGCGCGCTCATCGGACAGACGCGACTCGAAGCAGCCAAGGCTGCCATCACCAGTCTGATGAGCAGTTACAGCGAATTTGGCACTGTCATGGTCCGACTGGTGACATTCGCGAACACCGCGACCATACAGGACACGAAGTGGCTCACGGTCACGCAGGCCAATGCGGTCCTGAACACGATCGCGGCGGCTGGTGGAAGCACGAACTATGACGCCGCGCTGACCGCAGCAACCGCGGCCTACACCTCAAGCGGGCGACAAACCGCTGGCCAAAACGTGGCGTACTTCGTCTCGGATGGCAATCCGACGGCGCCGTCGACCAGCATCGGTATCAACTCGACGGAGGAAGGCGACTGGAAAACTTTCCTCAACGTCAACACCATCAACTCGTATGCCATTGGCATCACCACCGACGTAGGCCAGAACGCGCTGAACCCGGTCGCCTGGAACGGCGTGGCACCGGCCGACACCAACGCCACCGTGGTGACCGACCTCAACCAGCTCACCAGCGTGCTGCAGAACACCGTACCGATCCCGTCCGGTGAACTGAGTGCGGGCGGCAGGTTCCGTGCCGGCGGCCAGGTCGGCGCTGACAAGGGCAATGTGCAGTCCGTCACCGTCGACGGCGTGACCTACACCTACCTGACCAGTGGCACCGGCAGCGGCAGCAGCAATCCGATCACCGTCAGCGGCGGAGCGGATCACCATACCTATGTGTCAGCGACCAAGACGCTGGTGGTCACGACCACGGCAGGCGGTCGCTTCTATGTCGACCTGGACGACGGCACCTACGAATACCGTGTCCCGGCCAGCCTGGTGTCCAGCACTCAAACCGAAATACTGTCCTACGCCATCACCGACAAGGACGGTGACACCCAGCACGCACAGATCGTCGTCAACGTCGGTACCTCGTCGTCCTCGGTGGTCAACAGCGAGTTCATCCCCATCGCCACCCACGCCGGCACCAGCAGTCCCGACACCCTCACCGGCAGCACCGGTGCTGACTACATGGTCGGCGGCGACGGCGATGACAGCCTGGCAGGACTGCTCGGCAACGACATCCAGTTCGGCGGCTGGGGCAACGACACGCTGCAAGGCGGTGACGGCAACGACACGCTCACTGGCGGCCAAGGCAACGACGCCCTCACCGGCGGCATCGGCTCGGATGTTTTCGCGTGGACCTTCAATGACGGCGGCGCCCGCGGCACCCCGTCGGTCGACACCATCACCGACTTCGACACCCGACTGCCCTCGGCCGGCGGCGACATCATCGACCTGCGCGACATGCTCTCCGGCGAAACCACCGGCACGCTGGAGAACTACCTGGAGTTCAGCTTCGCCGGCAGCGGCAGCGCAGCGACGACCACTATCCACGTCAGTTCCACCGGCGCCTTCGCCGGCGGCGCCTACAGCGGCGCCAGCGAAGACCAGACCATCGTGCTGTCGGGTGTCGATCTGCGGACCTCGCTGGGACTGACCAACACCGCCACGGACCTGCAGATCATCACCACCCTGCTGACGCAGGGCAAGCTGATCGTCGACGCGTAATCAGGTGTGACCCAGTAATAAAGAAGCCGCCCCGGCTGTTGGCCGGAGCGGCTTCTTGTCTTGGGGCGGGGATTCAGCTCACTTCACTTCACGGCGGGCCCGGTCACACCGTCCACCCCGCAGGCCCACAGCTCCGGCAGATCCTCGGCATCCTGCACGCCTTCCACAAACACCTTCAGCCCCACCCCGTGCAGCATCGCCACCGAGCTGCGCAGCCACGCCCGCCGCGTCGCGTCGTGCCGCACACCGCTGGCCCAGCTGGACGCGATCTTCACGTAGTCCAGCCCCGGCTCCAGCAGCAGACCGATGGACGACAGGCGATCGCCAGCATGCTCCAGGCCCAGATGAACGCCATGCGGGCGCAGCTGTCGGCACAGCTCGATCAGCGCGTCCGGATGTCGCTCCAGCGCCGACTCGTCCACCTCGACCCACAGCTGCCGCGCCGAGGCACCGGCCGCCACGATGCGCTCGCGCAGACGCGGCAGGAACTGCGGATGCACCAGCGACTGCGGCGACAGATTCACCCCACGCGGGCGGCCATCCGACGCAATCGCCGTGACGGCCAGCGCGACCGCCGCCATGTCCACATCGCAACTCATGCCCGTGCGCAAGGCAAACGGCAACCAGCGGGCGGCCGGCTCGAACGGCCCGTTCGCTTCGAGCTGCAGCCGCATCGGACACTCCATGTGGACCAGATCGCCCATGCGGTCACTGACCGGGAACTGCATCAGCTGCACCCGCGCGGCCAGCAGCGTCGCCTGCAGCGCCTTGCGCCAGGTGTCCTCGCCGCCCTGGATCGGCGCCGGTTCCAGTCCATTGGCAACGTAGGTGAAATCGCCCTTCGCCTCGGCGTCCGCCAGGCCCATGTCGGCCTTGGTCAACAGCTCAGGCACGGCAAGCCCCGTGCGGCAGCCGACCGACGACACCACCACCGCCACGCCGGGCGTATCGGCCAGACACACACGCAAACGCGCCAGCATCTCCAGGGCCGGGTCATCGCGTTCGTTGGCGTGGGGATAGACCACGGCAAAGTCCGACCCGTTGAGGCGCCCGTGGCACGACGACGTGACACCGTTCTCATTCGGCTCACCCAGCGTGTGGGCCATGGCGCGCAGCAATTGGTCGGTGCGCTGGTGGCCCAGGGCACGGTTCACGTCGGCCAGACGCCGCACCCGCACCAGCACCAGCTGCGCCGACGCGGACGATTCCTCGCGCCCCAGGTGAGATTCGAAGCTGGCGAGGAAGTGCCGCCGGTGCGAGATACCGGTCAGCGGGTCACAACTGGCCTGCACACGCAGCTGGTCCACCTGCTCGGCCTGCTCGGCAAAAATCTGGTTGATGCGGGACACCATCTGGTTCATGGCCTGGGCCACACGGCGCAGTTCGGGCGTGCGGGGTTCCTTGACCCGCACGAAGCGGCGCTGCGTCAGGGCATCGGCCTGCTGCACCACCTCGTCGAGCTGTCGGCGCAGGCGTTGCACCGCCACATGGCCCAGCGTCGCGGCCACCAGCCCGATGGCAAAGGTCCACAACGTGATGCTCAGGCACGCAGACCAGAGTCCGGCGTAGGCGTAGGCCGACTGGCTGACCACCTCCAGCGTGCCAATCTGCGCCCAGCCATTGAGCACCTGGCCCACCCCGGCGGTGGGCCGGATCGGCACAAAACGGACAAACCACGCTGGGGCCGGGTTCTGGATCTCGCCAGCGACGCGGGAATAACGCGTCACACCCGAGGGTGAGCGCAGGATGATGGACTGGTAATGCCCAGTATCAAACTGCGCGGAAATGGAGATACCCAGCAGCGCCGCGTCCTCGCCCTGGTGCGACAGCGACAGCGCGAGCGACTGGGCGTTGTCATTGTTCTTCACCGACAGCTGGGTTTCCAGCGAATTGCGCGCCGTCCAGACAGACACCAGCACGCTGCCGGCGCAGGACAGCAAGATCGTGCCGAGGATCAATATCCAGATTTGTCGAATCAGCGACATGCCGACTCCTTTTTTGGTGTGTTCACAAAAACCCCTGATCTCTAGCTTTGAGCAGCACTTCGCGCCAACGCGAAAGACGCGCCACGGCGTCACCAGCCCCCGGTCCCTGGGTGCCTTGCCAGAGACCCTCCGAGTTGAAACTGAACACGGGGATGAGGTCCGGGCGCTTCGATGCGGGCCGGATGTCACCGATGAGGTTGTCCAGGATGAGCGGATCGGCGCCGGAACTCGGGTAATACGCCAGCACCATGTGCGCTTGCTGCACCGACGCCTGACCACCGAAGATCGCCTTGACGTACACGAGGCGCAGCCGCGTCGGGGGCACCCCCGACGCGATGAGCGAGAAGTACTTGCCGATGGCGTAGTCCTCGCAGTCCCCCTGCCCCTTTTCAAGGAATTCAAGCGGGCTGGCCCAGTAGTCGATCTGACCCCAGGTTTCAATGTCTTCCCGGAACACCAGGCGCCGGTTGAAGAACTGATTGATGCTGTGCAGCCGGATCTCGTCCTCCTGGCGGGTCATCTGGTGAATCACCTCGACGAGGGCCTGCGAGAGGGCCAGCGACTGCCCGCCATGCCGGGCCGCCAGTTGCAGCAGGCGCTCGGACTCCCAGGCCAGCGCAGCCGGGACCACCAGCAGCCCGAGCACGGCCAGCGTCCAGCCCAGCCAGTCCCGCAGCTGGAACTTCCAGCAGGCGCGTGGCTGACCCCCCGCCCGATTCGGGGGGGGTGTTACAGACCGTGACACAGGCACAACAGCACGCATGGAGACGTTGTCGGCATCTGCGGGGCAAAACCGTAGCCTTCCTTCACGAATCGAGACGGTAGCCACAAGTGGGCGCGATTTAGTACGCAGATGACTTGGACGTGTCTGGCGCTGTGTGGAATACTCAGATCAAGGTATCCGCGGACCAGACAGCAAAATAGCCGTCGGAAGTACACCCTTCATCCATGGGTCTCTCGGGAGTGACAATCGGACGTGACCACACTCGATGTGCCGATAGATGTGTCTATTCCGAAGGCCAGCGCAAGGATCAACGAAACAATGAATAAGGCAGCCTCTCCTCTCGTCGTCGGCCTGATCGCCTTGGCATGTCA
>JBEANV010000635.1:0-3219 GCA_041165285.1 Pseudomonadota bacterium
AGCAGCGGCGACGACACCGCCACCAGCACCAGCAACCACCCCGCCGACGCGACGGCGGCCAGCGGCGTGCGCGCCCCCGACTCCAGGTTCGGCACCGAGCGGTTCAGCGAGCCACAGCTCAGGTAACACGAGAAGAAGCCGCCGACCACGTTCGACAGCCCCTGCCCCAGGAACTCGCGGTTGGTGTCGATGCGCTGGCCCGAACGCGCCGCCATCGCCTTGGCGATCGACACCGACTGGCCGAGCGCGATGATCGACAGCGCCAGCGCCTTGTCGATCAGGTCCGGCACCCGCGCCCAGTCCACGTCCGGCACATGGAACGGCGGCCACGGCGACGGCAACACGCCAATGGTGTGGACCGCCCATCGCTCCGGCAGCAGCACGGCCAGCACACCCGCACTCACCAGCCCGATCAGCATGAACGGCCAGCGCGCCGCCTTCCAGCGCAACGCCGCCGCCACACCCAGCGCCGTCAGCCCGACCAGCACGGTGCCCGTGTCCCGCAGGCCGCGCACAGCGTGGATGGCAATCAGACACGCCGCGCCGCTGGTGAACCCGAGCAGCGCGGCGGGCGAGATGAAGTTCGCCAGCAGGCCGAGCCGCAGCGCCCCCACGGCGGTCTGGACCACGCCGACCATCACCGTGACCATCAGCGCGAGTTCGATGTAGCCCGGACTGCCGACGGCCACCAGCGGCGCGAGCATCGCGGCCAGCGCCAGCGAGTTGGCGTTGGTCGGGCCGGAAACGACGTGCCAGCTCGACCCGGCCAGCGCCGCGATGACCGTCGGCACGAGAGCGCTGTACAGCCCGTACTGCGGCGGCAGGCCGGCGAGTGACGCAAACGCGATGCCCTGCGGCAGCACGAGCAGCGCGCCGAGCAGGCCGGCTTGGGCGTCGGCGCGCAGGGTGGTGGCGTTGACGGCGCGGACCCAGGGGCCGAAGAGGCGGGCGAGGAATGGAAGCGCGGCGGGAGGCATGGGGTGAATGATAGGCCAGGGGGTATGTTGTCAACACCCCGACACAAGATCAGGCCGCTTGCGCCCAAGCCTCATTCACGCCCAGATGCTCCCATCCCAGACAGGCCAACGCCACGGTGCGGGGCACGGACTTCTCCCCGCTGCGGTAGTAGGCCAGCATCCGCCGCGACAGGCCCAGCGCCTGCGCCGCCGCATCCAGGCTGAGGCGGTGCCGCGCCATCCAGTTGAGGATGAACTCGTGCGACACGCCACCCGCCTGCTCAATGGCCCGGGCGCGCAGGTTGTCGGCAGCCAGCGCCAGATCGCTGTCCGGGTCATCGCCCCAGACGACACTCCCGCCCCACTCGCCGACCCGCACCGTGCCGAACACCAGCGGATCGCTCAGCGCGGACAGCAACGGATGTCCGGCCACCAGCGCCTTCAGGTCCACCCGCATCACGGCGCCATCGGCATAGGTGAGTTGCAATCTGCTGTCCGCCTCGGCTTGCACATCGGTCAGGGTGAAATGTCGGTTGCTCATGGGTTGAGTGCAATGGTTGCACTTTTGATCGAGCATTGCCCAATTAGCACCACCGTGGTCAGAACCGGGACCAGATGCTGACCTCACACAGGCCGCCCGGCCCCCACCCACGCCTCCGTCGCCCGCAACGTCAGCCGATACCGCGCACAGTTATGCACGTCCAGCTTGCGCAGTTCCTCCTCCAGCAGCGCCCGAAACCCCGGTGCCGTCACCTCGCTGAGTTCGGACACCGCCAGCGCCTCGGCCACCGTGCGGCGGTCCCGGACGATGAGCTGAATCACGTCATTGAGCGTTTCGCGGTAGCGCAGCCGCGTCGGGTCCGGCGCACCCATCGATTGCAGCAGCACGGTGTATTTCTTCAGTGACCGCTGGTAAGTCGCGGCGAACAACTCCACCGCCAGCGACACGTCCAGAAACTCGTATACGCCGATCATGGCCTGCGCGTAGTCCAGCGGCTCCACCTCGTTGAACGACAGCGGCGCGCAGTTGTAGAGCATCAGCGGCACATTCGCGGCGAGCCGGCTGGTGCGCTTGTTGCCGTCCTCGAAGGGCTGCAGGTAGGCGAGATGCACCCACAGGAAAAACGCCGCCTCGACCGGGTTCTTGATGCGCCGCGCCTTGTCGAGCATCAGGTCGAACATTTCCTCCAGCAGCAGCGGCACCTGTGTCGGCACATACACGGTGTCGCTGATCTGGACCACCTTGCGGCGGATGGTGCCCAGGCTGTCGGCGTCGGCCAGCAGGTTTTGCAGCAGCAACGCATGCAGGTTGCGCAGCAGCGCCGAGGTCAGCCCGTATTCCGGCACGGCATCGACCAGGAACTCGATCGCCCGCTTGTGGTTGAGCAGCATCACCGCGTCGGCGTCGCCCGGCGTCGTGCCGCGGCGGAACAGCTCTTCGGTCGCGAGCAGGCTGTAGCGGTTGCCCTCCAGCCGCGACGAGGACCACGACAGGTCGATCAGCAGCGGCTCCAGCACCTTGCGGGCGTAGGTGCCGGCGGGCTGCTGGCCAGCCATGCGGGCCGCGTGCGCCAACTCCAGCGCCAGCGGCTCGGGCAACAGCCGGGTTTCATTGGGGACGTAGCCTTCCAGAAACCCGCGCTGATACGTCACCGGCTCGCGCATCGCCAGCGGCAGGTTCAGCCGTTCTCGGAGCGACAGGGCGGCCGGCCCAGCGGTGTCGGTCGGCGGGTGGACCCGGACCAGCGCATACCGGGTCGAGCGCGCCTGACCCGTGCGCGCCACCATACCGGCCTCGACCAGCACGCCCAGCCGGCGCTTGACCTGGGCCAGACTCGCCCCCGTCAGCGCCGCCAATTGGCTGGAACTCGCTGGGGCGCCCATGCGGCGCAGTGCCTGGACGAAGCGGTCAGGATCGAGGTCGGGCACTGCAGAGGACATGCATCGGCTCACTTTCAGGGAATCGGCTCAGTATCGGCTCATTGTGAGCGGATTCACCCGAATCAGCTCAAGCCTCCACCGCCGCGATCACCCCACCCCCCAGACACACCTCCCCGTCATAGACCACCGCCGACTGCCCCGGCGTCACGGCCCACTGCGCATCGTGGAAGTGCAACCCGAACTCCCCCGCCACCGCGCCCGGCCCGGTCAGCAGGCACGCCGCGTCCGCCTGCCGATAGCGTGTCTTGGCGGCCAGCGCCCCGGCCGCGGGCGGCTCACCCGCCACCCAGCTCGCATCCGCCGCCAGCAGGTGCCGCGACTT
>JBEANV010000636.1:0-2517 GCA_041165285.1 Pseudomonadota bacterium
CGGCGGCTGTCAACGTAGTTGTCGCATGAGGGGGTTGAATTAGGCGGCTTCTTTGTAGGCGTCGGCGTCCTTGCGGTTCGGGGTCTCGGGATTGAGGTTGACGTGATCGACGCGGCTCCAGTCACGGGTTTGCCTTGACCAGCGCCGCGGATGGGCTTGCCGGGCCATCTCGTAGATGACCGCACGATTGGCGAGCAGGGCCTGGTCTTGCCCAGCATGGCGTTGATTGGGCGTGACGAAGCCGATGGCGCTATGGCGGTGCTCTTCGTTGTACCAACGCACGAGTGCTGTGGCCCAGCGGCGCGCTTGCAGCAGGTCTTCGAACGGTTTGACGGGCAGCTCCGGGCGGTACTTCAGGGTGCGGAACAACGACTCGGAATAGGGGTTGTCATTGCTCACCGAGGGGCGACTTCGGCTGGGCGCCACACCCAGGCGCTGCATGGTCGCCAGCATGGTTTCTCCCTTCATCGGGGAACCATTGTCCGAATGCACCACGAGCTGACCAGCGGCGATGCCCTGTCGGGCGCAGATGTCTTGCAGCAGCCCCGCCGCCAGCGCCGCACTCTCGCAGTCAAACACCTGCCAG
Organism: Pseudomonadota bacterium; assembly: GCA_041165285.1. Classification (GTDB taxonomy): domain Bacteria; phylum Pseudomonadota; class Gammaproteobacteria; order Burkholderiales; family Burkholderiaceae_C; genus Sphaerotilus. The sequence continues at coordinate 587 of JBEANV010000636.1, forward strand.
CCCACGATCTTGCGGCTGAAGAGGTCGACGAACAGGTACAGGTAGAAGTGGATGCCGCGCACGCAGGTGGGCAAATAGGTGATGTCCCAGCAAAAGATCTGCTCGGGCCGTGTCGCCGTCAGCGCGCGCGGTCTGCTGCGCTTTTGTGGCGCGCGCTCGAGCCGGCGATGACGCATCTGTCCGGCCTGATGCAGCAGCCTGTACAGCGTCGATTCGCTGGCGATGTAGTGGCCCTGGTCGGCCAGGCGGGGCACGATCTGGCTGGGTGGCAGGTTCTTGAACTCATCGCCGTTGAGCACCGCCATGGCAGCCTTGCGCTCGGCTTCACTGAGCTTGTTGGCGGGCTCCGCTCGCTCGTGCAGGCCCGCCACGCGGCGATCCCCGCCGGGGCGCCGCCAGCGCTGCAACGTGCGCGCGGACAAGCCGATCTGGGCGCAGGCCGAATCCAGCCGCGCGCCGGCCGCGCAGGCTTCATGAATCAGCCCCAGCAGAGTCTGGCGCTGTTGGGTGCAGGTCATCAGTCCTCGTCCCCCAACAGCGCTTGGAACTTTTTTTGCAGCACCAGCAGCGCTGCCGCCTCGGCCAGGGCGCGCTCCTTTCTGCGCAGTTCGCGCTGCAGCACCTCGTGCTTGCCCTGCAGGGCCTTGAGTTCTGCCTTGGCCTCGCGCCGCTCCTGGGCCGTCTCTGGCTCGGCGCTGCTGCAAAAGGCTTCGCGCCACGCCGTCAGCTGGTGCTCGAACAAGCCCTTCTCGCGGCACCAGGCATGCAGGGCCTCGCCGCTGAGGCCGTGGCTCTCCTGCAGCGCCAGCAACCGCTCGGCGGCGCTCCACTGGCGGGCCGGCAGGCTTTGCGGGCGGCTGCTGGGCATCACGACCTCAGCCTTGCCTGTGCGCGACTCCTTGAGCCAACCCTTGAGCGTGTGCAGCGGCATGTTCAGCTCTGCCGCAACGTCGTCCAGCGTACGCGATCCGCGTTGCCTGGCTTTGCTCAGCGCCTGCTCTTTGAACTCAGGCGTTCTTCTCAATTTCTGCATGCGTATTTGTCGTTCCGATGCGGGTCACCCGCAGGAAAATGGGGACGACAACTATTCTGACGCGGGGGGAGACCAAGGCCAGGCCGGGGCGGGCTTTTTTTCTCCCCTCGCCCCTGGTGGGAGAGGGGCCGGGGGAGAGGGGGCTGGTGCCACTGCCCGATTGTGCTGGTCTAATTTCCCCGGACACCTCGATAGGTGGAATCCACCTGGACGAGGAACATGAGCAAGAGAGAACGAAGGACATTCGACGTGCAGTTCAAGCTGCAAGTCGTGCAGATGATTCGCGAACAGGGCTTGAGCGTGGGCGATGTCTGCAGCGACATGAAGCTCGGCGAGACGGCCGTGCGGCGATGGCTGGCGCAGGCCGATGAAGAGGCTGCAGGCCGCCCCGGCATAGGCAAACCACTCACCGCTGAACAGCAACGCATCCGCCAGCTCGAAGCCGAGAACCGGCAACTGCGCGGCGACGTCGATATCCTAAAAAAAGCATCGGCCTTCTTTGCCCGCGAGCTTCGATGAGCTACCCGTTCGTCGAGCAGTTGCACAAGAAGGCCGTCCCCGTCGAGCGGCTATGCCGCGTGCTGGGCGTCAGCCGTTCGGGCTACTACGGTGCGCGTCAGCGCGCCAAGCTCTCCCCCAAGGCCTGCTGGGTCAGCACGCAATTGAAGGCCGAGTTCGCCGCCAGTGGCCGTGTCTATGGCAGCCGTCGCCTTGGTGCGGTGCTGCGCGCTCAGGGGCTGCACATCGGGCGCTACCGGGTGCGGCGTTTGATGCGAGAGAACAGGCTGCGGGCCCTGTGGCGGCGCAAGTTCGTTCACACCACCGACAGCGGTCATGCGCTGCCGGTCTCGGCCAATGTGTTGGCGCGGCGCTTCAACCCGAGCGGCCCCAACCAGGC
>JBEANV010000637.1:0-2605 GCA_041165285.1 Pseudomonadota bacterium
ACCGCGATTCGGCAAACGCAGGCAATGGGCCGGTATCTCAACGGGTATTTGACAATTCACCGACTGGTGAATTACATTATTCACCAGTCGGTGAACAAGCCTGTTGCCGCATCGCCCGAAAGATCCTTCCCATGCCCCACACACTCGCCACCCGCTGCCCGTCCTCCTACGCCGCCATCGTGGCCACTTCCATCGCTTGTGCCGCACTGATGGCCTTGTCGGGCTGCGCCGCCACGCCCGCCGGCATCGAAGGCCACGTCGACTTTGTCGCTCGATCTGCGCCGGTGCTGCTGGCTGGATCCCAGCCGCCCGCTGCGGCCGCGCAGTGCTTCGAAGAGCAGGCGCGCTTCCTGCCGCTGTCGGAGTTCTCGCGCGACGTCGCGGCCGGCACCTTCACCTACCGCCTGCGGGTCAGCGGGATGTGGTTCGAGCAGGTCCGCATCGCGGCGCACGGCAGCGGCAGCCAGGCAGAAATCCGCCTGGCGCCCAAGCTCGATGCCCGCTGGCAGAACCAGTTCGACCGCGACCGCGCCGGCGTGCTGCGCCACTGCCTGGGCGCTTGAGCCGCCCGCCACCCACCGAAGCCGCATCACCGCCATGACCATCCCACCCACCACAAACGAAACAGCGCCCAAAGCCAGGCGCACGGCGCGTCCGCGCGACGCCGCCGCCACGATGGCCCTCATCACCGACGCCACCGTGCGCCTGCTGGCCGAAAAGGGCTATACCGCGCTTGGCGTGAACGCCGTGGCGGCTGCAGCCGGCGTCGACAAACAGCTCATCTATTACCACTTCGGTGGCCTCGACGGAGTGATCCGCCAGATCGGCAGCGGGCTCGAACTCTGGCTCGGCGCGCCGCTGGCGCCGCGTGTGGGAGAGGCCTACGGCGACGCCGTGCACCGACTGTTGACCGAATACTTCGGCGCCTTGCGCAGCAACCCGCTGGTGCTGCGCCTGTTGGCCTGGGAACTGGTGGAACCGTCCGAGGTGCTTGAGGAACTGGAGACCACCCGCTCGGCGGCGATGGCCGGATGGGTGAGCGCTTTGCGTGCCGCGGCGCAGCCCGCACCGGCGGGCGTCGATGCGCCTGCCATCAACGCCGTGCTGCTGGCCGGTCTGCACCACCTGGCGCTGCGCGAACAGTCGATCGGCCGCTTCGCCGGCATGGACATCCAAAGCCCCGAAGGCGCCGCACGCATCGGCGCTGCGCTGCGATTCATCACCGACAGGGTCTACGCCAACCCGCCCGCCGCTGCAGACAATGGCGACGAAACACCGAGGAGCGCCGCATGACCGCACCCGCCCATTCAACCGAGCAGGCCACCACCGCACCGCGTACGCTGGCGCTCTGGCTGATCGCCTTCCTGGTGGCGGCCACCGTGCCCTACGTCTGGCTGATCGCGCATTTCGGCTACGACGACATCCTGCGCGAACCGACTGCCGTGATCCTGGCCAACTTCCACGCCGGCGGCGCGTCGCTCGTGCTGGCGTGGTTCGGATTTGCCATGAGCAGCCTGTTGTTCATACCGGTCGCCCTCGGCTTCAACCGCTTGCTGGCGGCACACGGCGTACACGACCCATCAGCCTCTGTCCTGGGCATCGCCTCGGCGATCGCACAGGCGATCGGGCTGCTGCGCTGGGTGCTGGTGGTGCCGGCGCTGGCCGCCACGTTCATGGACCCGCAAAGCAGCGCCGCAACCCGCGACGCCACGCGGGTGGTGTTCGATGCGGTGCACCGCTACGGCGGCATGGTGCTGGGCGAGATGGTCGGCCAGTTGCTGCTGGCCGGCTGGACCGCGCTGGTGGCGCGCCAGCTGTGGCGCACGCGCGCGGTGCCGCGCTGGCTGGCCGCGGCGGGTGCGGCCACGCTGCCGTTCTGGTTGATCGGCCAGACCGAACTGCTGCACCAGGTGATGCCGGCGATCCCGTCGATCGAAGCGACACCGCTGGCCTTCATGGCCTGGGAAGCCTGGCTCGCCGCACTGGCTTGTACCCTGCTCGCAGGCGCCTGGCGCCAGCGCCTCACATCCCCAGCACCCAGGCGATGATGTTCTTGGCCACGAATCCGAGCATGCCGAACGACAGCACCAAAAAAAGCACGAAGGTGCCGAAGCGCCCCGCCTTGGACTCGCGCGCCAGCTGCGCCACGATGAAAAGCATGTAGAGGATGAACGAACTCACCCCGACCGTCAGGCCGAACTGGGCCAGCTGTTCTTCTGAATATCCGAACATGGGCGTGCGTGGAGTCAGGGGCGGAGGGCGGGCACCAGGTCGCGGTAGGCGTACCAGCTGGCATGGCCGAGCATCGGGATCACGGCCACCAGGCCGATCAGCAGCGAGCCCATGCCGAGCAGCGTGAAGCCCATCAGCAGCGCCGCCCACACCGCCATCGGCAGGGGGTTGTCGAGCACGCTGCGCCAGCTGGTGAGCACCGCCTCGAGCAGGCTCACGGGCCGGTCGAGCAGCATCGGAATGGCCAGCACGCTCGAAGCAAACACCGGCGCGGCCAGCAGCGCGCCCAGGCCGAGCCAGACCTCGAACAGCCAGCTGCTGCGGTTGGCCACCACCAGGCGCAGGAAGTCGATCGGCGTGTGGATCACGCCCG
>JBEANV010000638.1:0-5139 GCA_041165285.1 Pseudomonadota bacterium
GAGCCGTTCAACGCCATCGACGAAGCCACCACCGCCGACCTGCTGGCGCTCATCCACCACTGGCACGCCCAGGGCCGCAGCATCGTCGCCGTGCTGCACGACATGGCGCAGGTGCGGGCGCACTTCGACCAGACCGTGCGGCTGTCGCGGCGGGTGCTGGGCTGGGGGGCGACCGAAGCGGTGCTGTCGGCCGACGAGGTCACCGCATGACGCTGTCGGATCCGGGCGACTGGTCCGCGCTGCTGTTTCAACCGTTTGTCGAATTCGGCTTCATGCGCCGGGCGCTGGTGGCCGTGGTGGCCCTGTCGATGGGCGCCGCGCCGCTGGGCTGTCTGCTGGTGCTGCGCCGGATGAGTCTGGTGGGCGACGCAATGGCGCACGCGCTGTTGCCCGGCGCGGCGGTCGGCTACCTGATGGCCGGGCTGTCGCTCACGGCGATGAGCCTTGGCGGCTTCATCGCGGCGCTGCTGGTGGCCCTTGGCGCAGGCGCCGTGACGCGGCGCACCGGCCAGCGCGAGGACGCCAGCTTCGCCGCCTTCTACCTGATCGCGCTGGCGCTGGGCGTGCTGCTCATCTCCACCCACGGCAGCAGCATTGACCTGATCCACGTCCTGTTCGGCAGCGTGCTGGCCGTGGACGATGCGGCGCTGGTGCTGGTCGCCGCCATCGCCAGCGTGACGCTGCTGGCGCTGGCGCTGCTGTACCGGCCGCTGGTGGTCGAGAGCTTCGACGCGGTCTTTCTGCGTTCGGTGGGTGGCCCCGGTGCGCTGAGCCACAACGTGCTGCTGGTGCTGACGGTGGCCAATCTGGTGGGCGGCTTCCAGGCAATGGGCACGCTGATGGCGGTCGGGCTGATGATGGTGCCGGCCATCGCGGCGCGCTTCTGGGTGCGTGACCTGGGGCACCTGGCACTGTTGGCGGCTGTGATCGCGATGGTGTCGGGCTGGGCCGGGCTGCTGCTGTCGTTCCATGCCGAGTTGCCGTCGGGTCCGGCGATCGTGCTGGTGGCGGGTGGGTTCTACGCTGTGTCGCTGCTGTTCGGGCGGCACGACGGCCTGCTGCGGCGCCGGGCCACGCCATGACGACGCGCCGACACAGTCTGCACGGTCTGGTCGGGGGGCTCGCCGCGGTGGCGTGGCCGCTGGCACGGGCACAGACACAGGACAGCAGTACCCGCCCGTTGCGCGTGGTGGCCAGCTTCTCGATCCTCGCCGATCTGGTCGCCAACGTCGCCGGCCCCGCTGCCGAAGTCCACGCCCTTGTCGGGCGCGACGCCGATGCCCACGTCTTCCAGCCCGCCCCCGCCGACGTGAAGCGCGTCGCGCAGGCGGATCTGGTGGTAGTCAACGGGCTGCATTACGAAGGCTGGCTGACGCGGCTGGTCCAGACGGCCGGATTCAAGGGGCCGGTGCTGGTCTGCAGCGATGGACTCACGCCGCGCCGCCTCGGCAAGGACGCCGATCCCCACGCCTGGCAAGACCTCGCCAGCGCCCGCCACTACGTCGCCCGCATCCGCGACGCGCTGATGCAGGCCCGCCCCGCGCAAGCCGATGCCCTGCGGCGCCGCGCCAGCGACTACACCGCCCAGCTCGACGCCCTCGATCGCCAGACCCGCGCTGACTTCGCCGCGCTGCCCGCCGACCGCCGCCGCGTGGTCAGCACGCACGATGCGTTCGGTTATTTCGCCGCGGCCTACGGCATCGAATTCCTGGCCGCCCAACGCTGGAGCACCGACAGCGAGCCGTCCGCCGCCGACGTGGCGCGGCTCATTCGCCAGCTCCGCCAGCAGCGGGCGGCGGCGCTGTTCGCCGAGAACATTGCCGACCCGCGCCTGATGCAGCGCGTCGCCAAGGAGTCGGGCGCGGTGGTCGGCGGCACGCTGTATTCCGACGCGCTGTCCGCCCCTGGCACGGCGGCCGACACCTACCTCAAGCTGTTCCGCCACAACGCGCAGACGCTGCTGGCAGGACTGAAGGACGCGCCCCGATGAATACGCAGCCGAACACCGTGACCGACCCGAACGTGCTGCAGGTGAACGCGCTCGGCTACCGCTGGCCGGGCGCGGCGGCCGAGGCGGTGGACCTGCCGCAGCTCGCGCTGGCCGCGGGTGAATCCGTGTTCCTGCGCGGCCCGAGCGGCTGCGGCAAGAGCACGCTGTTGTCGCTGCTGGCGGGGGTACTGGTCGCCGATCGGGGCGAGGTGGCCTTGCTGGGGCAGGACTGGCGTGGGCTGTCCGCCGCGCGCCGCGACCGCTGGCGCGCGGATCATGTCGGCTACGTGTTCCAGCAGTTCAACCTGCTGCCCTACCTCTCGGTGCTGGACAACGTGCGCCTGCCGTGCCGCTTCTCGCGGCTGCGGGCGGCGCGCAGCCCGGCGGGCGAGGCCGAGCGGCTGCTGGAGCGGCTCGATCTGGACCCGGCGCTGTGGACCCGCCCCGCCGCGCAGCTCTCCGTCGGCCAGCAGCAGCGCGTGGCCTGTGGCCGTGCGCTGATCGGCCAGCCGGCGCTGGTCATCGCCGACGAGCCGACCTCCGCGCTCGACGAAGCCCTGCGCGACCGCTTCATGGCGCTGCTGCTGGGCGCGTGCCGCGCCGCGGGCAGCGCACTGGTGCTGGTCAGCCACGATGCGCGGCTGGCGGTGCATTTCGAGCGGCACCTGGACCTAGGCCACGGCCCGGACGTGAAACCCCACACCGGGAGTGCCACATGAACGCGCTGTTGTCCCTGGCCGCCCGCAGCGCGTGGAACCGGCGCTTCGTGCTCGGGCTGGTGGTGGCGTCGATCGCGCTGTCCACCTTCCTGCTGCTGGGCATCGAGCGGGTGCGGCAGGACGTGCGGCACAACTTTGCGCAGGCCGTTTCCGGGACGGATCTGATCGTCGGGCCGCGCACGGGGTCCGTGCAGTTGCTGCTCTACGCCGTCTTCCACCTCGGTGGCGGCACGCAGAACATCCGCTGGGACAGCGTGCAGGCGCTGGCGAAACAGCGGCAGGTCGCCTGGGTCGTGCCGATTTCGCTAGGTGACACGCACCGGAGCTTTCCGGTGGTCGGCACCACGGCGGACTACTTTGTCCACTTCCGCCATGGCGAACAGCAGCCGCTGGCGCTGGCGCAAGGCAGGGCGTTCACGGACGACGCTGCGCAGGTCCACGACGCGGTGGTCGGCGCCGAGGTGGCGCGGCGGCTGGGCCTCACGCTCGGGCAGCGGCTGGTGCTGAGCCACGGCGACGGCGCCTTCGCCGACAACGACCACACCGACGATCCCTTCACCGTGGTCGGCGTGCTGCAGCCCACGGGCACGCCGGCCGATCGCTCGGTCCACATCCCGCTGGGTGGGGTCGAGTCGGTGCATGAGGACTGGGTGGCCGGGATGCGGATGCCGCACGCCCACGGCGCCCCGGCGCAGGACCACGACCAGGACCATGACCTCACGCCGCGCAGCGTCACCGCCGCGCTGGTTGGCCTGAAGAACCGCGCTGCAGTGTTCTCGGTGCAACGCTGGGTGGCGGGGTACAGCGACGAGGCGTTGATGGCCGTGCTGCCCGGCGTGGCGCTGGACGAGCTGTGGACGGTGGTCGGCGCGGGCGAGCGGGCGCTTCTGGCGGTGAGCGTGCTGGTGTCGGTGGTGAGTCTGGCGGGGCTGGTGGCGGTGATCCTGGCGGGCTTGAACGAACGCCGGCGCGAGCTGGCGATCCTGCGCTCGGTGGGCGCGGGGCCGTGGCAGATGCTGGGGCTGCTGGCGGTGGAGGGCGCGCTGGTCACTGGCTGCGGTGTGTTGCTCGGGGCGGTGGTCTGCTACGGACTGATCGCGGCGCTGGGCGACTGGGCCGGGCTGCACTGGGGGGTGGCGCTGCGGCTCGGCTGGCCGGGGCCGGGGGAGTGGTGGCTGCTTTGCGGCTTGCTGATGGGGGGCTGGCTGGCCAGCCTCGTTCCGGGCTATCGTGCCTACCGACTGTCGCTGGCCGATGGCCTGTCGCCAAGAATCTGAGGAAGCGCACCATGTCGAATGCGAATGGCTGGAACCGCCGCCTGCTCCTGGGCGCCCTGCTGGTCGCGCCCTGGCTGGCCCAGGCGGCGACACCCGCCAAGGCTGCGAAGCCGGTCGGTGTCCGCGAGATCAAGTGGGAAGAACTGGTCCCGCCCGGCTGGGATCCGACCAGGACGCTCAAGAGCAAGGGCGATCTGGCCCGGCTGCAGGATGGCGATCCGAAAACCTCCGCCCTGATGCGCGAGGTCCGCGAGGTCTGGGACAACGCGCCGACCCGCCCCGAACTCGCCGGCCAGAAGGTCAAGCTCCCCGGTTACCTCGTCCCGCTCGAAGGCCAGAGCGGCGAGTGGAAAGAGTTCCTGGTCGTGCCGTATTTCGGCGCCTGCGTCCACTCGCCGCCGCCGCCGGCCAACCAGATCGTGCATGTGAAGGCGGCGATTCCGGCCAAGGGGCTGCGCAGCATGGACACCGTGTGGGTCACCGGCACGATGCGCACCGAGCGCCGCGACACCGACATGGGGGTCAGCGGGTACACGCTCGAAGGCGCGGTGGTGGAGAAGTACGTCGAGCCGCCGCTGCCGAAATAATCGTGATCGGGATTGGCTGTTAAATTGATTGGTCTTGGATTGTTGAGTATTTTGGGTGATGTATGAATTATGAGCAGGCTGGTCCGTTGCTAATTAATAGAAATATTGGTGGCTTTCTGACGGAAGGTGATTATATGGAGGTGGCTGCCTGCGCAGCAAAAATGTCGCGGTGGAACTTGTGGGGTAGTTTTTTGGTTTGTTTGTATTGCGTACAGTATTATTTTTTTGGGAAAACGCCCGCTCTAATTCCATTATTGTCCATGTTTTTCGCTTTGAATGTTTGGATGTTGTATTGTGATTTTATTGGTGTACCGCGAATTGCAAAAAAAAGCTACGCATCCCACAAGATAATGCATCGACGCAAGAGTGTTGAGGTGAGAGAGAATGGGATTGTTGTTGCGGATTTTGGTGCTTGGGAGTTTATAGGGTGGAGTGATATTTATAAATGGAAGATAGGTGAAAAAACAATATGTTTATTGGTGTCCACGATTCATGTCGTGCCTATTCCGTTTCATTTTTTTGCTGATGACGAGGATAAAAATACATTTATAGATTTCTTGAGAAAA
>JBEANV010000639.1:0-3671 GCA_041165285.1 Pseudomonadota bacterium
GCATGCACGGCGTCCACCAGCGTCAGGATGGAGTCGAGCAGGTAGCTTTCGGCCACCTCGTCGTCCATGAAGAAGGTCTGCGCCACCGGTCCCGGATCGGCCAGGCCCGTCGTCTCGATCACGACCCGGTCGAAGGTCAGCTCGCCCTTGCGGCGCGTGGCGGCCAGGTCTGACAGCGTCGAGCGCAGGTCCTCGCGGATCGTGCAGCAGACGCAACCATTGCTGAGCTGGATGATCTGCTCTTCGGTGTCACCGACCAGGATGTCGTTGTCGATGTTCTCTTCGCCGAACTCGTTCTCGATCACGGCGATCTTCTGGCCGTGGGCTTCGGACAGGATGCGCTTGAGCAGCGTCGTCTTGCCGGAGCCGAGAAAGCCGGTGAGGATGGTGGCGGGGATGAGGCCTGTGGACATGGGTGGTGGGCGAGAAGCCGAGGGCAAAAGCGGATTGTCGAATGTCTGTCAAGCCCCCGGGTGTGTCAAGGCATCCGGCCACCTGCCGCGGTACTGACCCCGGGAGTCGTCCCGGTACCTCGCCAGCGCCGGCATCGGGTATTCTCGGCACATGATCACTACCGGCACCTGATCGTGTCCGAACCCCAGCAGAGTTCCCGTTTCGGCCGCGAGTCGGGACGGGCCACTCCACACGATCACCGCACGCTCTTCGAGCGCGTGATCGAATTCATTTCCCCCGGCCCCGACTCCCGGGACGAGCTTCTGGAGACGCTGGCCGACGCCGAACAGCGCGAGCTGATCGATCCGGAATCGCGTTCGATGCTCGAAGGCGTGTTGCGCATGGCCGATCTGACGGCCGGTGACGCGCTGGTGGCCGCCCCCCGGATGGACCTGCTCGACATCGCCTCGACCTATGACGAGGTGCTCGCCAGCGTCATCGACACGGGCCACTCGCGCTTCCCGGTGTTCGAGGGCGAGCGCGACAACATCATCGGCGTGCTGATGTCGAAGGATCTGCTCAAGGTCCAGCGTTCACCGGACCTGCACCTGCGCACGCTGCTGCGGCCGGCGCTGTTCGTGCCGGAGTCCAAGGGCCTGAACGAGCTGCTGCGTGACTTCCGCTCCAACCGGAATCACCTGGCCATCGTCATCGACGAGTTCGGCGCGCTGGCCGGGCTGATCACGATCGAGGATGTGCTCGAAGAGATCGTCGGCGAGATCGAGGACGAGTTCGACGACAAGGTGGGTGAGTCCGGGCTGTACACGCTGGCCGATGGCAGTTGTCGAGTGCCGGGCGATGTGTCGATCGAGGCGGTCAACGCCCACTTCGCGATCGAATTGTCCGAGGATGGCATCGAAACCATCGGCGGACTCGTCGCGCACCGCAACGGCCGGGTGCCGCGACGAGGGGAGGTGGTCGATGTCGGCCCGCTGCGCTTCTCGGTGATGCTGACCCGGGGCGGCGCCGTGCGCTGGTTCAAGGTGGTGCGCCTGTCGCTGGACGAGATGGCTGGTGGCTGAGCCACCTGCTCACCGCAGACACCTGCTCGCTCTGGTGGCGCTGGCCATGCTGGCCGGTGGCCTGCAGGCGTGGTCGATGGCGCCGGTGGCGCGGGGCTGGCTGCAAGTCTTGTCGGTGGCGTCGTTGCTGGGACTGGCGAGCGCCTGTCCCCGGCCACGCGTCTGGCTGGTCGGGGCGGCGTTTGGCGTGGCGTGGCTGGGCGGGACATTCTGGTGGCTGTTCATCAGCATGTACCGCTATGGACACCTGCCGGCCTGGCTGGCGGCGCTGTCGGTGGCACTGCTGGCGGCGGCGCTGTCGGCGTATCTGGCGCTGGCGGTGGTGCTGTTCGGACGTTGGCAGCGTGGGCGGCTGGGGACGGATCTGTGGCTGTGGGGTGCGCTCTGGCTGCTGGCTGAACTGGGGCGGGGGGTGGTCTTCACCGGGTTTCCGTGGGGCGCTGCCGGTTATGCCCATGTCGATGGTCCGCTGGCGGCGCTGGCACCCTGGGTCGGCGTGTATGGCATGGGCGCCGTGGCGGCCATGCTGGGCCTGGGGGTGCAGCGCGGGCTGGCGGCGCCGGGCGCAGGCGGTCGGCTGGGGGCTGGGCTGGTCGTTGCCGCGCTGGCGGGGCTGCCGGCCTGGACAGGCGGCGAGTTCACCCGAGCGCGCGGCGAGCTGTCGGTGACCTTGCTGCAGGGCAATGTGCCGCAGGACGAAAAATTCGACTTCAGCCACCTGCCCGAGACGCTCGACTGGCACCTCAAGGCGCTGCTGGCGTCGCAAGCGGATCTGGTGATCGCGCCCGAGACTGCCCTCCCGCTGCTGCCGGCACAGTTGCCGCAGGGCCTGTGGGACGGGCTGCAGAACCACTTTGCGCAGGGGCACACCCGGGCGCTGATCGGCGTGCCGCTGGGCGACGCCGACAAGGGCTACACCAACGCGGTGGCCGGGCTTGGTGTGGGGGCGGGGCCGTCCTTCTACCGCTACGACAAGCACCACCTCGTGCCCTTCGGCGAGTTCATCCCGCCGGGCTTCCGCTGGTTCGTGGACATGATGCAGATGCCGCTCGGCGACTTTGCCCGCGGGCCGCTGGTGGCGCCGTCCTTCGCGGTCGGGGCGGAGCGGGTCGGTCCTAACATCTGTTACGAAGACTTGTTCGGCGAGGAACTGGCCGCCCGTTTCGTCGATCCGGCGACAGCGCCGACCGTGCTCGCCAACGTCAGCAACATTGGCTGGTTCGGCGAATCGGTCGCGGTGGACCAGCACTTGCTGATCTCGCGCATGCGCACGCTGGAGCTGCAGCGGCCGATGGTGCGCGCCACCAACACCGGGGCGACGGTGGCGATCGACCACCACGGCGTGGTGACGCACCGGCTCGCGCCGCATGTGCGCGGTGTGCTGGAGGCGCGGGTGCAGGGGCGCGAAGGGGCGACGCCGTTTGCGTGGTGGGCGGGGCGGTTCGGGCTGTGGCCGCTGTGGGCGGTGGCGCTGCTCGGCAGCGCACTCGGCGGCTGGCGCTGCCGCACCCGCTCGTGACGGGACGGCCGGGAATGGTCAGCTCTTCGCGTGCGGGCTTTGGGTCCACCGCCGCGCCGCCGCTTCCACCACCTCCGACAGCGGTGCATCCGGCGCCCGCTGCTGCCGCAGCCACTGCGCATCGTTGCCCTCGCCGAGCGACTCGCGCAGCAACTGGCAGGCCTCCCACGACTTCAGATCGACGGCATGGGTCTCGACCCGCGCCAGCGTGCGCACGATGTCGTCACGCAGCTTGCCTCGCTGCTTGGTCTGCGGGTTGACGATCTCGCCCTGCAGCCCGAAGCGGCAGGCCTGGAAGCGGTTGTAGGTGTAGACGAGGTAGTCGTCCTCCACCGGCTCGAACGGCCGCTCCTCGATCAGGTAGCGGCAGATGGCCTGCAGGTAACACGCCAGCGCCGCTGCCTTTTCCACCGTCAGCGGTGTGTCGCACACACGCAGCTCGATCGTGCCGTACTCGGGCTTGGGACGGATGTCCCAGTAGAAATCCTTCATCGACTTGACCACGCCGGTGGCTGCCATCTTGTCGAAGTAGCCGCCGAATTCGTCCCAGCTGCGGACGAAGGGCGCCCGCCCCGACAGCGGGAACGCGAACACCGAGTTCAGCCGCGCCGAGTCGAAGCCGGTGTCATGCCCCTGCACGAAGGGCGAGGACGCGGACAGCGCGATGAAGTGCGGCA
>JBEANV010000640.1:0-4723 GCA_041165285.1 Pseudomonadota bacterium
CAGCGTGAACTCGCGCGAGAGCGTCTCCAGCTGGCCGTAGGGAATCATGCAGACCTGCGAATCCTCCAGCGCAATGGCATCGCAGGAGTGGCGGTCGGTGCTGATGCCGTCCAGGCCGAGCAGCTCGCCGGCCATCTGGAAGCCGGTGACCTGTTCGCGGCCGTCCACGGCCGAAACGATGGTCTTGAAAAAGCCGGTGCGCACCGCGTACAGCGCAGTGAAGGCCTCGCCGGCGTGGAACAGGCGCTCGCCGCGGCGCACGGCGCGCCGGGTGCCGATCATGTTGTCCAGGGAGACCAGCTCCTCGTCCGACAATCCCACGGGCAGGCACAGCTCGCGCAGATTGCAGGCCGAGCAGGCGACCTTGAGGGCGTCCAGGCGCGGGGTGGTCGACGGTTCTTGCATGTTGGAAACCCTGTTGATCAAGCTAGGCGGATTCTTGTGCATTGGCTGCGCACCACACTTGAGCTGCGTCAAGGCCGGCAGGCGCAAGGGCGGCACAGTGCGTGCCATGGAACATACGACATCCTCCCTTGGTCACGCTGACACGTTGGCGCCGGTGTTGACCAATGCCTTGCTGGCACGCATGGATGTGCCTGGCCCGCGCTATACCTCCTACCCGACCGCCGACCGGTTTGTCGAGGCCTTCACTGCTGGCCACTTGGTGCAGGCGCTCGCGCAGCGCGGCGATCTGGGCGGCGTCGGCGGTGCGGGGGTGCCGATGTCGATCTATGTGCATGTGCCCTTCTGCGAGTCGGTCTGCTACTACTGCGCCTGCAACAAGATCGTCACGCGTGACCACGGCCGGGTCGCCGCCTACCTGAAGGCGCTGGAGCACGAGCTGGACCTCGTCTGCCAGGCGCTGGGCGAGGCGCCCGAGGTCTCGCAACTGCACTTCGGCGGTGGCACGCCGACCTTCCTCGACGACGACGAGCTGCGCCACCTGATGGCGGTGATCGGCTCCCGGGTGCGCTTGCTGCCGCAGGGCGAGCACTCGATCGAGATCGATCCGCGCACGGTGTCGCGCGAGCGGCTGGCGCTGCTGAAGTCGCTGGGGTTCAACCGCATCTCGTTTGGCGTGCAGGACTTCGACGAGGCGGTGCAGCAGGCCGTTCACCGTGTCCAGCCGCATGCGCAGGTCGAGGCCTTGATGCGCGATGCCCGTGCACTGGGCTTCGACTCGGTCAATGTCGACTTGATCTACGGACTACCCCGACAGACGCCCGAAAGTTTTGCGCGCACGGTGCGCCAGGTGGCGCTGCTGCGGCCGGACCGGATCGCGCTGTATGGCTACGCGCACCTGCCGACCCGCTTCAAGCCGCAGCGGCGCATCGTGTCGGCCGAGTTGCCCACCGGGGTGGACCGGGTTGGCATGCTGGCGCAGGCACTGGCCGGTTTTGTCAGCCATGGTTACCAGTACATCGGCATGGACCACTTCGCGCTGCCGGAAGACCGCCTTGCCCAGGCCAAGCGCCAGGGCCGGCTGCACCGCAACTTCCAGGGCTACAGCACGCAACCGGACTGCGATCTCATCGGGCTGGGCGTGTCGGCCATCTCGCGCGTGGGCGCCACCTACAGCCAGAACGCCAAGACCCTCGACGAGTACTACGACTTGCTGAAAGGCAACGCGCTGCCAGTCGTGCGCGGCCTGGCGCTGACGCGCGATGATCTGGTGCGGCGGGCGGTGATCATGTCGATCATGTGCCACGGGCGGCTGAGCGTCGAGTCGGTGGCGCTGGCGCACCTGATTGACGTGCGCCAGTACTTCGCGCAGGAACTCGGTGCGCTGCAGGACCTGGAGCGCGACGGCCTCGTGATCCTGGACGATGACGGGCTGGAGGTCACGCCAATGGGCTGGTACTTCGTGCGCTCGGTGGCGATGGTGTTTGACCGCCACCTGCGCGCCGACCGCAGCCGGGAGCGGTTTTCCAAGGTGATCTGAGGCCGGATCAACGGATCGAGGGGATCGGATGACAGGCGCACTGCTGCTGACCACGGCGTTGATGGGGCTGGCGGGCACACCGCATTGCGCGGCGATGTGCGGGGCTGGCTGCGCGGCAGTCGCCCGGAAGTGCAAACCGGAGCAGCCGGCGGGCGCGGTGGCCGGCTTGCTGGTCGGGCGTCTGGTGGCCTATGCCGCTGCGGGGGCACTGGCGGCGTCGCTGGTGGGCGGGCTGCGCTGGCTGGCCGGCTCGGCGGGTTGGCTGCGGCCGGTCTGGACGGGGCTGCAGGTGTTCCTGCTGCTGCTGGGGCTGTGGATGCTGCTGAAGGGCCAGTTGCCGGCGAGCCTGTCGGCCTGGCTGGAGCAGCGTGGACGCCCTGTGCTGCCGGACGGCACCGCCCGCATCCGCATGCCCGGCGAGATGCGGGCGGCTGCCTGGGGGCTGCTATGGCCTGCCTTGCCCTGCGGGCTGCTGCATGCGGCGCTTTTGCTGGCGGCGGTCGCCTCGACGCCCTTGGAAGGGGCCACCGTGATGGCCGTCTTTGCGCTCACCAGCACGCTCGGACTGCTGGCCGGGCCGCTGCTCTGGTTGCGCTGGGTGCCGGCGGCGCTAAGGGCGGCGGGGGCGCGCGGGGCGGTGTCTCCCGCGTCCTTGTCCTTGCGCATGGCCGGGGCGACCATCGTGGCGCTGGTGGGCTGGTCGTTCGGGCACGTGCTCTGGACCGACACCCTCGCCGCCTGGTGTGCCTGACATAGAATCATTTTCGACCCCGAATAGAACAAGTTCACCCACAGCACCACGGAGCCGGAACCATGTACGAGCACATCACGGTGCCTGCCGACGGGCAGAAGATCACCGTCAACGCGGACTTTTCGCTGAACGTCCCGAACCATCCGATCATCCCGTTCATCGAAGGCGACGGCACCGGTGTCGACATCACCCCGGTCATGGTCAAAGTGGTGGATGCCGCCGTCGCCAAGGCCTACGGCGGTGAGCGCCAGATTCGCTGGATGGAGATCTACGCTGGCGAGAAAGCCACCCGCGTCTACGGCCCGGACGTGTGGCTGCCGGCCGAGACGCTGGAGGTGCTGCGCGAGTACGTGGTGTCGATCAAGGGCCCGCTGACCACGCCGGTCGGTGGCGGCATCCGTTCGCTGAACGTCGCGCTGCGCCAGGAGCTGGACCTGTATGGCTGCCTGCGCCCGGTGCAGTACTTCAAGGGCGTGCCTTCGCCAGTCAAGGAGCCGCACAAGATCGACATGGTCATCTTCCGCGAGAACTCGGAAGACATCTACGCCGGCATCGAGTACGCGGCCGAATCGGAGAAGGCGAAGAAGCTGATCAAGTTCCTGCAGGAGGAGATGGGCGTCACGAAGATCCGTTTTCCGGACACCTCGGGCATCGGCATCAAGCCCGTCTCGCGCGAAGGCACCGAGCGCCTGATGCGCAAGGCACTGCAGTACGCCGTCGACAACGACAAGCCCAGCGTGACCATCGTGCACAAGGGCAACATCATGAAGTACACCGAAGGCGGTTTCCGTGACTGGGCCTATGGGTTGGCGCAGAAGGAATTCGGCGCGGAGCTGATCGATGGCGGGCCGTGGTGCAAGTTCAGGAACCCGAGGACGGGCAAGGACATCACGGTCAAGGATTCGATCGCCGACGCCTTCCTGCAGCAGATCCTGCTGCGTCCGTCCGAGTACTCCGTCATCGCGACGCTGAACCTCAACGGCGACTACATCTCCGATGCACTGGCCGCGCAGGTCGGCGGCATCGGCATCGCGCCGGGTGCGAACCTGTCGGACTCGGTGGCCTGCTTCGAGGCCACCCACGGCACGGCGCCGAAGTACGCCGGCAAGGACTACGTCAACCCCGGCTCCGAGATCCTCTCGGCTGAGATGATGCTGCGCCACATGGGCTGGACCGAGGCGGCAGACATGATCCTGGCATCGATGGAGCGCTCGATCGCGTCCAGGAAGGTCACGTATGACTTCGCCCGGTTGATGGAGGGGGCGACCCAGGTGTCGTGTTCGGGCTTTGGTCAGGTGATGATCGACCACATGTGACGCGCCTGGCACGCCGCTCGGGCACAACAGAAAGCCCGCTTGCGCGGGCTTTTTTCATCGGTGTCCGGGTGTGTATGTCAGGCGTCGGCGCTGTCGGCTTGAGCCAGGGGCGCCGTCCGTGGTGAAGGGGGCTGCAGTGCGCAGATGTTCTGTGCGAGCTTGCCCTTGGGGCCGTCGACCAGTTCGTAGCTCACTTGCGAGCCTTGCTTGAGGGTGCGGAATCCGTCCATCTGAATCGCCGAGAAATGTGCAAACACATCTTCGCCACCACCTTCGGGTTCGATGAAGCCAAAACCCTTCACATCGTTGAACCATTTGACCATGCCAATAGCCATCGTTTTGTTCTCCAGTTTCCCAACGAAAATCCAAATAATTTTGTCAAGATTTTGGAGATCGTTAGAAAAGCTGTCAAGAATCTGAAGCGGCCGTCGTGGCCATTGTTGTGACGCTGTTGGGGGAGCATGCAACGACGTGAAACCATCTAGACCCACACCACCTTGCCCCGTGCCACCCGGGCGATCCGGGCGACCGATAGAATGCGTCCATGGCCAGTAACACGCCGGAAACACCGAAATCGCCCAACCCGCCTGCCGATGGGCAGGGCGCTGTCGTCGAAGAACGCCAGCAACAGCGGGTTGAACCACCACGCGCCTATCAAGTCGTGATGCTCAACGACGATTACACACCGATGGAGTTCGTGGTCATGGTGCTGCA
>JBEANV010000641.1:0-2675 GCA_041165285.1 Pseudomonadota bacterium
GCGCGGTTCACCTTCTCCATCGTCTCCGGACGGATGTTGCTTTCGCAGTTGACGACCCGCGAGACGGTCTTGATCGACACGCCCGCGAGTTGCGCAACGTCAAATATGTTGGCCATGGCAGCGATTGGAGTCCAGATTGACAACGTTGTTGTTCTTATCTTGTTCCGGGTCACATCCCGCTGTCAAGACACAGATTTCTCTGAGTAAACAGAGATTTAGAGGGTTTTCCTGTACTTGACCTGCTGCATTCCGCAGTCCTACAGTCCGCACAAATGACAAGGTTGTCATTGATTCCGCAACCCACCTGAGGAGATCGCCATGAATGCCCCTGAAATCAGTCGCCGCCTGCTCGTCGTCGGCCTAGTTGCCCTGGGTGCCGCCTCGGCCCATGCCCAGACTTCGCTGTCGATGTGGTACCACGGGGCAGGCAATCCGAAGGAAAAGGAGCTGATGGTCGGGATCATCAGCGACTTCAACGCCAGTCAGAAGGAATGGAAAGTCGAGCTGCAGCAGTTCCCGCAGGAGGCTTACAACACCTCGGTGGTGGCGGCAGCGGTGGCCGGCAAGCTGCCCGACATCCTCGACGTTGACGGACCAGTCATGCCGAACTGGGCCTGGTCGAAGTACCTGCAGCCGCTGGCCTTGCCTGCCGGCGCGATCGACAATTTCCTGCCCGGCACGATCGGCCGGTACAACGGCAAGGTCTACTCGGTCGGGCTGTGGGATGCCGCCTGCGCAATCTTTGCGCGCAAGTCGGTGCTGCAGGCCCACAACATCCGCATCCCGACGCTCGACAAGCCCTGGACCAAAGCCGAGTTCGACGCGGCGCTGGTGACCTTGCAAAAGGGCGGCAAGTTCCAGTACCCGATCGACCTGGGGATGGCCTGGAAGGGCGAGTGGTACTCGTATGCCTTCGGCCCCTTCCTGCAAAGCCACGGGGGTGACCTGCTGAATGCGGCCACGCCCAAGTCCAACGGCACGCTCAACGGCAAGGCCGGCGTCGAGTTCGGCACCTGGTGGCAAAGCCTGTTCACCCGCAAGCTGACCTCGGGCACCTCGCAGGACGGGGCGGACCGCGAAACCGGATTCCTGGACGGCAAGTACGCGCTGCAGTGGAACGGCAACTGGGCCGCACTGCCTGCCCTGAAGAAGTTCGGTGATGACTTGGTGTTTCTGCCCGCACCCGACTTCGGCAAGGGTTCGAAGATCGGTGCCGCCTCGTGGCAGTTCGGCGTCTCGGCCACCACCAAGCATGCCAAGGGGGCCAATGCGTTCATCGCCTTCGCACTCAAGGACAAGTACCTGGCGGCCTTCTCCGACGGCATCGGCCTGGTTCCCTCCACGCCAGCGGCGGCGGCGCTGACGCAGAACTACAAGAAGGGCGGCCCGCTGGAGGTGTTCTTCGCGCTGTCGGCCAAGCAGGCGACGCTGCGGGCCTTGACGCCCGGTTATGCCGGTGCTTCGGGCGAGTTCGAGAAGGCACTGGCCGACATCGCCAACGGCGGCAAGGTCGCCGACGTGCTGGACAACGCCGCCGACGCGATCGACGCCGATCTGAAGAAGAACGGCAACTACCGCTGAGCCACTCCGCAGCCGCCAGGTGAAGACCATGACCCAGACTCCCACCCCTGCCACGATGACACAGGCGCCCGGCGCCGCCCGAGCGCGCCGGGCGGGGCTGATCATGGTCTCGCCGGCCATGCTGCTGATGGCCCTCTTCCTGATCGTGCCCTTCGTGCTCGCGTTCGCGATGTCCTTCACCAACCAGCGGCTGGTGTCGCCCAATCCGACGCAGTTCGTCGGACTGGAGAACTACCGCCAGATGCTGGGCCTGGGGGTGCTGGTGCTCGAACCCGAGAAGGACGCACAGGGCCAGTCGGCACACGAGGCGGACGGCAGCGTGCAGTACCCGAGCCTGCGCGGTTACACCCGCGACAACCCGGACTACCCGCAACTCAACCGCATGCGCGAGTGGTTCCACCTCGACTGGAGCGGCGACAGCCGGCTCTACGTGCTGGCCAGCGACGTGATCTTCATGAAGGCGCTGGTCAACACGGTGCTGTTCGTGCTCGTCGTCGCGCCGGTGCAGGCCCTGCTGGCGCTGCTGCTGGCCCTGCTGATCAACCAGCCGCTGCGCGGCATCAACCTTTACCGCACGATCTTCTTCATGCCGGTGGTGATCTCGATGGTGGTGGTCGCCTTCCTGTGGCGCTTCATCTATGCCGGTGACACCGGGCTGCTCAACTCGCTGCTCGGGCAGTTGACCTTCGGCGCCTTCAAGCCGATCGACTGGCTCGGCCAACCGTCCACGGCGCTGGGCGCGATCATGGTGATGTCGATCTGGCAGGGCGTGGGTTTCCACATGATCGTCTGGCTGTCGGGGCTGCAGACGATTTCAGCCTCGCTGTACGAAGCCGCCGCGCTGGAAGGCGCCTCGAAATGGCAGGTCTTCCGCTACGTGACCTGGCCCGGGCTGCGCAACACCGCGATCCTGGTGATGGTGGTGATCACGATGCAGGCGTTCACGCTGTACCCGCAGATCGACGTGATGACACGCGGCGGCCCGCTCGACTCGACCCAGTCGCTGGTGTTCCAGGCGGTGCAGCGCGGCTACGGCAAGCAGGACATCGCCGGAGGCTCCGCGATCAGCGTGTTCCTGTTCCTGTTCGTGCTGG